>CBKWFZ010000273.1:0-5734 GCA_966673785.1 uncultured bacterium | reverse complement strand
GGAAGGAAGTACGTTTACGATCTCGAACCTTGGGATGTTTGGCATCGAGGAGTTCACGGCGATTATCAATCCACCTGACGCCTGTATCCTTGCCGTTGGCGGCATTAAGGAAACGGCGGTCGTAAGAAACGGGCAGTTAGTTCCGGGCAACGTCATGAAAGTGACCCTCAGTTGCGACCACCGGGCGGTGGACGGCGCAGTGGGCGCAGCGTTCCTGAAGACGCTCAAAGGTCTGCTCGAAGACCCGGTCCGCATTCTGATCTGATCAGCACGCTGAAACGAAATACCGATGGCATCGTCTTTAGGGGATGCCATTGTTTATTTATTACCTAACGATCACACTTATGTCCGCAAATCAGCAAGAGCCCTTTTTCCCGAAAATACATGCAACTACCATCCTCGCGGTGCTTCACAATGGTCAGGTAGCCATTGGAGGCGACGGACAGGCAACCATGGGCAACTATGTGGCGAAGGGGAATGTCAGGAAGATACGGAAGCTGTATGACGGAAAGGTTCTCACCGGATTCGCCGGCTCTACTGCAGACGCATTCACCTTGCTGGAACGCTTTGAGGAGAAACTGAATGCATACGGAGGAAACATGAAACGCGCGGCGATTGAACTTGCTAAAGACTGGCGCATGGATCGTTTCCTGCGCAGGCTGGAAGCGATGCTGATTGCCGTGACTAAAGACGAGCTGCTGTTGCTTTCAGGCACCGGAGACGTAATTGAACCGGATAACCAGGTTTGCGCGATCGGTTCAGGAGCCATGTATGCCCAGGCAGCAGCGCTTGCGCTGAAGAAGCACGCCGAACATCTGAGCGCCGAGGAAATGGTTCGCGAGAGCCTGAACATTGCCGCGGACATCTGTATTTATACCAACCATAATCTCGTTATTGAGAAGCTCTAAGGTCCGCCGTTCCGGGCTTTTCGTACCACCATCAGACCGTGGTTCCGGGTCCGAATCAGGACTCCTGGATGGCCTGTAGGATCAATGCACAACTTTCCCTGATTTCCTCCTCTGTGATGGTAAGCGGAGGTGCAATACGGAAGCTGTAGGGATGGGAAAGAAACCAGTACGTGATCACCCCCAGGTCTTTCGCGCGGAGCACGATCCTGCTCACCCTTTCCGCCGATTCAAAGTCGATCGCGAACATCAGACCGATCCGCCTGATTTCGCGAATCTCCGGATGCTTCAGGAGCGATTCAAATAGCCGTCCTTTGGTTTCGACCGATGAAAGTATGTCGCCCTTTGTCAGCTCCCGGAGAAACGCGTTGGCCGCTGCTGCGCATACCGGATTCCCGCCAAATGTTGTGATATGACCAAGCATTGGATCATGGGTGAAGACATTCATTTTATCACGGCTGGAAACGAAGGCTCCGATCGGAAGTCCGCCACCCAGCGCCTTACCCAGAGTGAGGATATCAGGAGCAATACCGAACTGCTCGAACGCAAAAAGAGAACCCGTCCGGCCCATGCCACACTGGATTTCATCGAGCACTAACAGGGCGCCGGTTTCATCACAACGGCGGCGGGCTGCCTTCAAGAATTCCGGTGAGGGAATGCGGACTCCGGCGTCTCCCTGAACGGTCTCCATAACGACGCAGGCCGTACGGTCAGTGATCTGATCAATGTCCGGAAGGTGGTTGAAGTTGATAAATCGTACGTCCGGAAGGAGCGGTCGGAATGCGGCCTTCTTGGTTTCATTGCCCGAAATACTGAGCGATCCGTGGGTGCTGCCGTGGTAGGAACCCCGGCAGGATACGATTTCTGTCCTGCCGGTGTAGCGTTTTGCAAGTTTAATTGCGCCCTCGTTAGCCTCTGTGCCTGAGTTAACTAGATAGACGCAGTTAAGGTTTTCCGGGAGGAGAGATGTGAGCCTCTCAGCGAGCTCGCTCGTTGCGGATTGAACGTACTCACCATACACCATCACGTGAAGATGACGGTCGACCTGGGCCTTGATTGCAGCGACGATTTCGGGGTTTCCATGGCCCAGATTACTCACCCCAATGCCCGAAATCAGGTCCCTGTAGCGTTTTCCGGCCGTGTCGATGATATAAATCCCTTCTGCCCGCAGCGCTTCTATCAAATAAGGAGCAGGGGATGTAGGAGCGAGGCTTTTATGGAAGATTTCTGTGTTTTTGTTCATTTCAGGTACGAAAAATTACTTTACATCACTCAATGTAACAACATAATCTTCAGTCTTGTAAGGTGATTTGGTGAAGTTTAAGACGAAGTATTGCAAAAATAAAAAGCCCCTCGCGGGGCTTCTTATTCTTAACTGAAAAAAGTGAAAAAAATGGACGTTACCCTGAAAAAGTATGCCTTGCGGCCAGGGCTCTTTGCTAAGTATTATTTCAGCTTCTGGCTGTGTTGCTCTGTTTTCGTTGCCGCGGACTTTCCTTTGTCCGACGGAATAGCATTAAACGCCGACGAAATAATCATTCCGATTATGATAACCCCGATCAATACAAAGAACTGCTTGTAACGGGCGGTGAACCTGTTCTGGGATGCGTACCGGTAGTGATTACTCTTGTAGGTCATAAGCTCAGGCGTTTAATTGACTCTTCAAAAATGCTCAATCGTAAACGCCAGTGCTTGCAAAACATACTGCAAATCCTACATCGGTTATTTCCGATAAGGTATTGAAACCGTAGTACTTATTTTGGCTGATCCAAGAATCACTTCTTCTGCTTTCCGCGGTAGTCGTCCACGAGCTTGATGAAGCTTTGAATGATGTCGTTCGGAACAGTAACCGACAGGTGGTATTGTTTGAGTTGCCAGCCTGTATCCATCTTTTCCAGCACACCGGATCCGCGGCACTCGCCCATCCAGGTTGAGAGCAATTCGGAAAACCAGGCAATTTTTCCGGTGTGATCAAAGTGCAGGTCGCGATCGTGGGGCTTGAAATCCCAGGCAGTCTCGCGTTTAAAGTAGGGCATGGCGAACTGCTCGAATTCCGGTTTCGTCCAGCGTTCGGTGGCATCCGTACCGATGTAAATGCCATCGCTGGCTATAAACCCGAAGAAGGTGTTTTCGTCGGCGACGGCGGCAGCACGATGCCATTCGTCGAGCAGGCGGTTCACCTGTTCAGTTTCCTGAGCCTGTGCCCACGTTGCCGGTGTCAGCAAGACGCAACAGGCCAGCACAACCCAATGGAAGGGTTTAGATATCATGGACAGAAAGGAAGTCAAGCACCTCGGCGTGGACATTTCGGGGTGACGCGCCGTCAAAGTCAAGGGTTGCGATCGATTTGAACAAGTCGCTGACGACTGTTTTTTTGAACCCCAGTGTGTCGGCGAAAATTGACGCAACCTCAAGTTCGACGTCTTCCACAACCGCGTCAAGGTAGATCATGTAGACGAGGTGATAGATCGCCTCCAGCTTTTCTACCTTTTCCGTCGGCTTCTGATATGTGAGGTTGGCTAGGTCAATGTTTGCTTTCCGCATATCTTCCGGGTTAAGTCCCAGCTGAAATCCCCACTTCAGCAGACACCGAAGGTACTGGCTTTCGATCTTGTCGGCTTCGAGAAATAGTCCCAGAATGTTGAAATAGCTTCTTTTGACGGAATCCAGATGTTCCTTGTTGAGGTGTCGTTTCATATCAGGTTCGTTCGCGCGGCAAGTTAAAGTTTTTTCCGGAACCGGCGCGGCCTGTCAACGGCATGCGTTCATCTGTTCGGCGGGGACGGGCTCGCCCAGCCGGGAGGCGTACCGCAGGTCGCGACACACCCGGTCATACCGTCCAAGTGCCTGATTGGCCTCTGCGCGCATATGAAATGCCTTTCCGCGCCCTGGACGGAGGAAGACCGCCCAATTGCAGTCGGTTACCGCTTCGGCATAATTGCCCAGCAGCAGATTTGACCGGGCCCGGCCCTCGAAAAGGTCACAATAAATATCGGGGACGTCGGCCGGATTGACGATGATCTCGAATGCAGCGCCATAAACCTGACTCAGATTCTGCTTGAACAAGGTCTTTCCCAACGTGAAATAATGCAGCGCTTCGTCCGGGTTCTCCAGCTTTTCCAGGGAAATGCTCCCGATCTTATAAACGAGCTCAAGGTCCCAGGGGCGCTGGTTGTGCAGGTGTTTCAGGGCAATGATAGACTCCCGGTAATTGCCCAGGTAATATTGACACAACGAGAGCTTGCGTAACGTTTCAAAACGCACGGGCTGCTCAAACTCCTGAAGTGTGAGATAATGCGTGATCGCGCCTTCGAAATCATGATGGCCGAATTTTTCGTCGGCTATGACGCGGAGCTCATTCATCAGGCTGTCGTTAACATAGAGAAAGCGGAATTCCAGAGGATCATTCTTCTTGAGATTCTCAATTTTGTGGAACGCCTCGTTGAAGTGACCTTTGCCAAACATGGTCGTTACTTCCTTGAGCGATCGCGAGTTTGCCCGCCAGCGCGCCAGGTGTTTCTGCTGCATGATATAATCCGCCGTGTGAACCAATCCGAAAAAGAAGCCGGAAATGACGATGAAGACGAGAAAGGCGAGTGCCTGGTTCTTGAAATACTCTTTGTCGAGCTTGTAATACGGGTGTGCCTCCTGTTTCCGCTTCCAATACCAGTATCGCCGGCGGTTGAAGAGCTCGCGGTTATAGTCGGATTCGGTTGCCGTATAGAGCGGAATCAACGTTATCCGCGAATCGTAATTAAGCTTCTTCAGGGGATCGCTCAGCGTGCGGTAGGCTTCGCTGATCTTTTTGAATTTCTCCTCGGCATCCGGGTTATTCGGGTTACGGTCCGGATGGTATTCCATTGCCAGCCGTTTGTAGGCTGATTTTATCTGAGAGAGGTCAGCAGTGTTTGGTACCCCTAGAAGGTCGTAATAATTTTCCACACCATGACGGTTATACAATCATAAACGTGTCGGGCAGCAAAAAAACTTCATCCCGGAGGAGAAAAGATTCTGCGAGCTAAGGTGTGTATATAAAAAAAGGTGCCGGGCGGCACCTTTTTACCTGAAAATCAGGGATTTTTATTTTTTGGCCAATTCCTGAACCAGATCAATAAGCTTATTGGAATAGCCCCATTCGTTGTCATACCAGGAAACAACCTTGACGAAGTTGTTATTCAGCGCGATTCCGGCCTTCGCATCGAAGATGGATGTGCGGGCATCTCCGAGGAAATCAGAGCTAACCACTTCATCTTCAGTGTAGCCAAGAATGCCTTTCAGCTCGCCTTCAGAGGCTTCCTTCATCACTTTCTTGATCTCGTCATAGCTGGCCGGTTTCTCAAGGCGCACTGTCAGGTCCACTACGGATACATCCGCTACGGGAACGCGGAACGACATACCGGTTAGTTTTCCTTTGAGTTCGGGGATCACAAGAGCCACCGCTTTTGCAGCGCCAGTCGATGAAGGGATGATATTCTGATAACCGCCGCGGCCACCTCTCCAATCTTTCATGGAGGGGCCGTCTACGGTTTTTTGTGTTGCAGTAACAGCGTGCACCGTACTCATCAATCCTTCTGCGATGCCGAATTTATCGTTAAGTACTTTTGCGAGAGGAGCGAGGCAGTTTGTAGTACATGATGCGTTTGAAACGATCGTATGCTCAGCGGTAAGTTGTTTGTGATTCACACCCATTACAAACGTTGGCGTGTCGTCCTTCGCGGGAGCGGAGAACACAACTTTTTTAGCGCCTGCGGTAATGTGTTTCTGACCATCAGGCTTTGTAAGGAACAACCCGGTAGACTCAATGACGATTTCAGCGCCTACATCTGACC
>CBKWFZ010000272.1:0-5738 GCA_966673785.1 uncultured bacterium | reverse complement strand
CTGAACGTTACGTTATTCATCCCGGTGGGGAGGGTAATCCAGTCGGCCGTGTTACCAAGCCTGTACTGATACGTAATCCGCTCCGGGTTCGCGAATTCCATGCACGAAAATTCAATTGTGAAGGAGTTGTCTGTATGCGAGATCTGAAATGTATCTGATTCCATCACCGAAGCATTCACGATTGGATACTTCTCCGACGTCATTCCCTTAGTTACCGGTCGGTTATGGATGTAAAAGCCGGTAATGTTCACCTCAAGTGTCTTCTGATCGTTTTGAATGTCCTCAGGTCTGAACAGGGTGACCCCGTTAATGCCTCCGAATATGACGGTGCCATCCGCGTTTACGTGTGATGCGGCTCTGGAAAATTCGTTGCCCTGCAATCCATCATCAGCATAGTAGTTGATGATGGTTTTTTTCTCCGGGTTCATCCGCGATATTCCATAGTTCGTGCTTATCCAAAGATTGCCTGATCTATCATCCTGAATGGCGCAAATCATGTTGCTTGGCAGCCCTTCACGCCTTGTATATGTCTGAAACTGTCGGGTGGCGGTATTCAGTGATCTGAGACCATCGGCCGTTCCTATCCATATCGTATCACGATCATCCTCGAAGAAAGCGTTCACCATGACTCCGGGTAGCATCCGATTCACTCCGAATATCGTATTGAAACTTCTTGTCCTCAGATCAAGACAACCCATTCCATCCACGGAGCCGATAAAAAGTTTATCATCGTGCGATCGATAGAGGGAGAATAACCAATCGCTATGTAATGTGTTTGCATCATCACGGTAATTTGCTCCCTGGGGCGTGACATAATGATCTACGTTCCGGGTGACGAGATTCATCGCATACAGGCCTGCTCCCATGGTCGCAACCCATAAGTTGTTTTCTTTATCTTCGACGACAGAAAAAACTCTCGGTATCTCACCGTTTCGTTTTTCAAACAAATGATTGACATACTCACAATGTCCGGATTCCCGGTTCAGGCGAGCCAGCCCCCTGTCGTATGAACCGAGCCAAAGTTCGCCGAAGGTATCTTCATAGATACTCAGGATCGTGGAAGGAACAGTTACATCTGTTTCCCTGCTGAAATGAGCAACTTGCTCGCCGTGTTGATTAAGCGCGTATAGTCCGTCACCGTCTGTGCCCACCCAGAGAATGCCCTGACTATCCGTGTACAAAGCGGTAACCATGTTTGACCCGATCGTATTGTTGTTGACCGATTTATAACCGTAGTACCGGAAGTTGTTTTTATTCGACGGAAGTAAGACGACGCCCTTCTGATGGATCCCGAGCCAGATATTCCCCCGCTTGTCTTCCATGATGGAATGAATTTTCGATTTTGAGAAATCAAGCGTATTGATGCTGAAGTTTCCCTCGGAGATCTTTCGTTCTATCGGATCGAACCTTTTCAATCCATCGCCTTCTGTGCCGATTAATATTTCCCCGTCGCGAGTCAGGTATAGTTTGTTTATGGAGAGATTCGAATACGATCCGGAGCCCAGTGACAGAAATGCGTTCGTGTCCGGGTCAAATACATACAAACCCGTCGCCACACTTCCAACGTAGAGATTCCTGTTACTGTCCTCGCACAAACTGAATATTGTGCCATTCTCGGATGTGGAGAAGTAATTTTGCATCTCGCCATCTTTAATGCGAAATAATCCTTTGTCCTGCGTCGCTATCCAGACCGCGTGATTGCTATCCTCATAAAGATGGCCTACCATGAAGCTGGGTGAGAGTTCCGTTAGCTGGTGTGCCTGAACCTGGCCGTTGTGGGATTTGATTACGAAGACACCGTGGCCGGAAGTAGCAACCAATACGTCGCCGTTATGGCGCTCAAGGATGGACATAATGTGCGCAGGAAACTGGTTCCCGTCCGCCAGAACCAACGGCACATCGTGAAACCTGTCCGTAGCGTAATCATAGTATTGAAGTCCGTTAAAGAAACCTACGAAAAGGCGGCGCTTGCTGTCTTCAAACAGGACCCGAACGTAGTTGTTCAACAATGAAGTACTATCGTTCCGGTCGTTCTTGTAGATCGTGAACTTGGACCCATCGTATCGGTTCAGACCGTCAGCCGTCGCTATCCATATTATATTTCGATGATCCTGATAGACATGATTGATCAGACTGCTCGATAATTCTCTGTCGACTGAAAAGAGCTTCCCCGTCTGTGATAGTGCGGGGGTAAGAATGGTTATTACAAAAAAGAAAGTTGCTATCAGTAATCGCACGCTGCTCCAGTTTATCCGTTACACATCGAGGCATAATCGCCCGCCATCCCTGGGGCGGTCATGGCCGTCTACGTAAGATACCAAAAAACGGAGGAAAAACAGGTAGGTGAGGGATATAAATGTATGTTTAACACGTATTTTTTTATCGATTCTGACTGCACCCGCGTGCGGAGCGATTGTTTCGTCCGTGTGTTTTCAATCGCCTGATCTTCGCCCAGGCGAAATCAACAGAGAATAAAAAAGAAAAACGGCCGGCTCTTGCGTTGAAGTTTGTCGCTGAGGGCTGAAATACAGGTTGACATTCCATCTATATGGAATTCGTAACACAATATCTGATGGCTGATTAGAGAGCGTTATCGAGTGAGGATATCGTGGGAATTTGAGTACCGTTCGTTGCGCCTGTAAGAACGTGTTTTTCACTCAAAAAAAGCCGCGCGCAGAATACGTGAGGATGCGCCTTCGGGCCACTTTTTTTTATTGCCGACCAGAACCGGATAGCAGACGAAATAAGGATTTCAGACCGGTACAGCCGGACAAATCAGGCAACTTTCAGTTTGCTGTACTGGGATTTGTTAAACTTCTCTTCCGCGTAAGCCTTATTGATCACGAGACGATCAGTAGACTTTTCTGAAGGAAGTTCGAACATGGCATCGTTGATGATCGCCTCACAAATGCTTCTGAGACCGCGCGCTCCGAGTTTGTATTCCATCGCCTTTTCGACGATAAAGTCAAGCGCGCCATCCTTGAACTCGAGCTCGATGTTTTCCATCTCAAACAGCTTCTTGTACTGCTTTACAAGGGCGTTCTTAGGCTCAGTCAAAATTCTGCGGAGCGTTAGATTGTCAAGCGGATTCAGAAACGATACTACCGGTAAACGGCCAATGAGCTCGGGAATGAGCCCGAAGCTTTTCAGATCCTGGCTTGTAATAAATTTAAGCAGGTTGTCCTTCTCAAATGCGCCCGGATGCGCGCCATCGGTTCCGCTCACGAAACCGAGAGGTCTTGTATTCAGGCGGTTTGCAATGAACCGGGAGATTCCTTCGAACGCACCGCCGCAAATGAACAGAATGTTTTCAGTATTTACGGAGATCATCTTCTGGTCAGGGTGCTTTCTGCCGCCCTGAGGAGGAACGTTGACTGCCGTGCCTTCAAGCAATTTGAGTAACGCTTGCTGAACGCCTTCACCGCTCACGTCACGGGTAATTGACGGGTTGTCACTTTTCCGTGCGATCTTGTCGATCTCGTCAATATAGACGATGCCTCGTTCTGCAGCTTCAATGTTATAATCGGCAGCCTGGAGCAGGCGCGTGAGGATACTTTCAACATCCTCGCCCACGTAGCCGGCCTCGGTGAGAACGGTAGCGTCTGCTATGCAAAAGGGGACCTGGAGAATTTTTGCCAGTGTACGAGCAAGATAAGTTTTGCCTGTACCGGTTTCGCCAACCATGATGATGTTGGACTTTTCTATCGTAACATCGGTATCAAGCTTTCGTTGCATCAGTCGCTTGTAGTGGTTATACACGGCAACCGACATCACCTTTTTTGCTTCATCCTGACCGATTACATACTCGTCAAGAAACTTCTTGATTTCCTGCGGTTTGATCAGTTTGAAATTTGGTGCGAAACCTGAATCGTTTTTGCTTTTCTTCTCCTCACTGAGGATCTGATTCGCCTGGGTAACGCATTTATCGCAAATATGCGCGTGAATACCCGAAATCATCAGATCTACGTCTTTCTTACTTCGGCCACAAAAAGAACAGGTAACTTCAGCCATAATTACACCTTTAATATTCGATAGACACAATAAGTTCCCAAGTTAAGGAATAATCCCTACAACAAACTGGCGGCCGGCCAAAATAAAAACCGGTACCATACATGGGTAAATTGATGGAAAACGCATAAAAAACGATCAAAAACACGCTTTTCAAGCGATGTTTCTGATCGCTGCTATGAATATTACTAAAAAAATCAGCCCTTCTTACGTTCGAGAACTTCGTCGATCAGGCCGTACTCTTTTGCCTCTATTGCCCGCATCCAGTAATCGCGGTCGGAATCCTTTTCAATTTTCTCGTACTTCTGGCCGCTGTGTTTTGACAGAATCGCGTAGAGATCCTTCTTAACCTCGAGGGTCTGACGTAACGAAATCTCCATGTCAGATGCCTGACCTTGCATTCCGCTCATTGGCTGGTGGATCATTACCCTGGCATGAGGAAGTGCTGAACGCTTTTTGGCGGCTCCGGCCGATAAAAGAACGGCAGCCATAGAAGCTGCAAGCCCGGTACAAATCGTTGCTACGTCGGGATTGACGTATTGCATGGTGTCATAAATGCCAAGACCAGCATAAACGGAGCCCCCGGGGCTGTTGATGTACATGATTATATCTTTCTTGGGATCCGAGGATTCCAGGAAAAGAAGCTGTGCCTGGATCAGGTTTGCGATCTGATCATCGACGCCCATTCCGAGGAAAATGATACGGTCGGAAATAAGACGTGTAAAAACGTCGATAGCGCGGAAGTTGCCGGGGCGCTCCTCAATAACATACTGGGTCATGTTATGAATCTGTTGCGCATAACCGTCAATAGTATTCCCGCTCATCCCGAGGTGATGAACGGCATACTTTCGGAATTCATTAGTATTGCTCATGTTGAAAATTAAGGTACGTTTTTCTGCCGGTGGAAGGTACTGGCCAAAAGCCTGAACCTGTCAACAGCTTACCGGGCATAATCTTACTTATCCGTATGGAGAATTGCAACCCTGCAGCCTTTTCCCTTCTCCGGCTGCCAATAAAAAATGGTTTCACCCATAGGATAAAACCATTGTCGTAAGCCCGGTCTAAATTATTGTGCCTAGTGCGTGTGTTCAGCAGTGATCTTCTTGAACTCGTCCACCGACACCTTTTTCTCTTCAATAGTGATGTTTGACTTGATGAAACCCATAATCTTGTCAGCCTTAAGCTGATTATAGAGCTTCATAAAATTCTGGCCATTTTCGTGCTGGAGGTAATTGTCCGCAATGCCGTCTAGCCTGTCAGCGATCTGTTCAGCAAATGCCTGGCCTCCAAACTGGCTGACGATTAGTTCCTTGGCTTTGGCCCGCACCTCTTCCGCTTCAACTGAAATATTGTTATCCTCGGCAATCCGGTTCTTCACAAGGTCCCATTTGAGGGTGCGCCGATACGCATCAAATTCCTCGGTAAGAACACTGTCAGTTACTTTGCCCTGACTTGATACCTTTAGCCAGTTCTTCAGGAAGTCGTCGGGCAGGTCGATCTGTGTTTTGGCGATGAAGTGGTCTTCGATGTTATGGTCGAGAAAATGCTGGCTTTCGCGCTGGTAATTCTCATTGATCGTCTCCCGGATTTTGGCGATAAATTCTTCCTCAGTTGTTACCGCATCCTTTCCGAACACGCGGTCAAAAAGCTCCTGATTCATTTCGGCGGGAGCGGTGCGCGTGATATTTGAAATCTTTAACGTGTATGTACCCTTGGCTTCACTCGCTTCG
>CBKWFZ010000271.1:0-5754 GCA_966673785.1 uncultured bacterium | reverse complement strand
CAGGGACTCCGATGACGATTGTCCCCAAAAAACGGAATTGTCCTCATGCGGACATTGCTCACGGGGAACCGAGGGAGGCGTTTTTATCCGTATTTAACCCTATACTTGAATCCGGAAACCAAACCAACTAACCGATGAAGGTAACGAACTTAAAGCCACGAATGGAGCGCACAGATGCGATCACGCTGGTCGGCGTGAAACTGAGAATGTCACTGGCGGCAAACAGAACCGCGGAATTGTGGCGAAATTTTATGCCAAGGCGAACCGAGGTGATGTCCCAGGCTGGAACTGAGTTGTATTCCGTAGAAATGTACGACGACCTTTCTTACTTCGCAGCATTCAGTCCCTTGAACATGTTCGATAAGTGGGCCGCGGTGGCTGTCGATTCTGCAGATAATATTCCGGCAGGAATGGCCAGACTTGATATTCCGGGGGGTGATTATGCGGTCTTCCAGTACAGAGGCCGGCCCAGTGATGCCGGTGCGACGTATCAGTTTATATATGGACAATGGCTGCCGGACTCGGAATTCGTGCTCGATAATCGCCCGCACTTCGCAGTCATGGGAGAACGATATAAGGGTGAACACCCGGATTCAGAAGAGGAACTATGGATTCCGATCCGCGCCAAATAGCCGACTTCAAAAAACAAGCAGATTCAAAATGAATATCCGGCGAATGCAGACTTCACATTCACCGGATACACGGTTAGCTTGAAGGCTACTTCAATTATTTCAGCTTTTCTTTTACCTGTCCACATTTCAGCATCTTGTCGCCGAAGTAGGGATTGCGAATTTGTTCCTGATCACTTAGCCAGTAAGCACCTTCATTGTTGAATGCCATGGGACAATACTCATAGAAAGCCTCCTTGCCGCCAAGGCCGAAAGCTTTAACGCTTTTGTAAAGATTATCGGAAAGATCGCTGAACGATTGACGCTGTGCTTCAATTTCCGCCGCTGACTGGATCTCCTTCAGCGAACTCTGAATAGGAGCGAGATAGGTCATCCAGTCATTATGGGCGGCACCTGAAAGCAGTTTCATATCGACGTTTGCAAGCGCCTTTTCGGTTTTCTCAGCTTCGGTCTTTACCGATCCGGCATCGGAGGCGACAAATGCATCCTTTAATGCGACATACGATGTAAAGACTGCACCCAGCTGGTTCTGAAATTCAGCGTCTACCTGAAACTGCGGTCCCGTTGCTTCATCGGCCGTTGTTCCGGAAGCGTGTTCCATTTCATGGTTATGACTTTCGTCGTGGCCCGCGTGCTCGTCGTTCTTTGCGCCGGAGCAATTCGCAAGAAATGTCACCGTTACCGCGGCGAGAAGGATGTTTTGAAATGTTGATCGGATTCTCATTGTGTTCATGTTGCGTTTTTATTTGTTGGTTTAAAATAGTTTTTCCCTTGAACGAAGAATAGCCTTAATAAGAGATTTTCTTTAATGGTTGTGCCCCGCCATCGGATCGCTGCCCTTTTTCAGGATCAGCTCTGAATAAAGCAGGTATGCTCCCGAAACAGCGACGGTATCGCCTTCCGTCAGCCCTTCCGTTATCTCTACGCGGTCGAAGGTTTCTATACCCGTTTTCACCATCACAGGCCGGAATGTGTTGTGGTCCACCTGCTGATAAACATGGCTGCCTTTGCCGTCACGGATCACGGCGTCGACGGGAACAGAAATTGCTTCTTTTGACGAGTGCGTCAGGAATATCTGGACCTGCTGACCCGGCTTGTATTTTCCCCCGGGATTGTCAACCGATGCGCGCATACTGACGATTTGTGTGCCCGACCTGAACTCGGGACTCAGAAAATCAACAGCGGCTTCGATCGTTTCCTTTTTGTCGTTGCTTGTCCGCACCGTTATCTTGTCGCCGGTTTTAACCAGTGATGTTTCTCCCGGATAGAGTTCGGCTTCTATCCACAGTTTGCTTATATCTTCGATACGGTAAAGAAGCTGACCTTCTGAAACGTATTGACCTTCCGTTGCATTGATTTCCGTCACGATACCTGATGCAGGGGCGAGAAACGTGACCCGTGGCTGCAACGAAGGTCCGTTGAGTTTATCGATTTGCGATTTCGTCAGGCCGTACAGCAAAAGCTTCTTTTCAGCCGACTCGAGAAACGACTTATAACGCGTCTCTGTTTCGCCGAGCGCAGCGTATTGTTCCTTCGCAAGGAGGTACTCCTGCTGGAGCGTCAGCAGGTTCTCGCTGTACAATACGTAAAGAGGTTCGCCCTTTTTGACGGACTGCCCCGTCTCTTTTACGTACAGTCTTTCTATTCGTCCGGCGGCCCGGCTGCTGATTGCCTCGCTCTGTTGCTCATTGAGCGCGAATCGGCCATTGATGACAGCGGTTTGACCGATCGGATTTTTCGCCACTTTCTGGATCACGATGTTTGCAAGTTTCACCTGAGTATCGCTAAGCATAAGGTCGTTTCCGGTGGTTTCCGATTTGTTTACTTTCACGAGGTCCATTCCGCAGACGGGACATGTTCCTGGTTTATCGGAGACAACCTGCGGGTGCATGGGACACGTGTAGGTCTCACTCGCACTGTGCTCGTGTCCTTCATGGCCGGAGTCCTGTTGCTCTTTCGAACACGCGGTGAAGAGCAGCGTCAGGAAAAACAAAATGTATGTAGCTCTCATGTTATTCGTCTGTTTTGACAAAGTTCTCGCTGTCGATCAGGTACTGCGCATTTGCCGCAATCTCGTCGGAAGAGGCGAGGCCTCCCGTTATTTCGATTTCACCGTTCACTTTCATTCCAGTGGTTACTTGTTTGGGTTTCAGAACGCCCCGTTCTTTGATGAATACGATTCGTTCCGTTCCCAGATCCAGGATCGCTTCCCGTGGAACCCACAACGACTCGCGGGCAGGTAGCTGTATCGTGGCGGATACCAGTTCACCAATGTGAAGGGCTTCTGTGCGGTTTGTGATAACCCTGATTTTAACGAAATCCTGGCCCTCGTTAAAAAAAGGCTGGACCAGGTCGATTGTGGTTTTTTCTTTTCTGCCGGCCCCATAGTCCAGCGAAATGGAATCGCCTCGTTGTAACGAAGCACCTTGTGCGGCCGTAAGGTCAAGTTCGATCCTGAGCGCGTCCGTGTTCACGACGGTGAACATGGGCGATCCAGCCGAAACGTAGCTGCCTTCACGGATTACCGTACCGGATTCGCTACCCGCGGTCGCGTTGGAGGTACCCGCTGCCCGAGGTAAGGACGTTCCCATTCCGCCACCCATTCCGTTGCCCATGCCATCGGAAGCCGTTGCGCTGTTTGCGGATACACCCGGAGACGCTGCCTGGGTATTTTCTCCGGTGATGAGATACCCTGAATAGGGGCTGTAGACGGTGAACCTGTCAGTGGTCTCGCTGCGTTCAATGAGGCGCCCGATCTGCGCGGGTGTCATGCCCAAAAGTTCCAGTTTGCGTTTTGCACCATCGATCAGCACCGCGTTATCCGGATCGTTTTTGCGGAGGAACAAAAGTTCGCGCTGCGACGTGATCAGTTCCGGGCTGTATATTTCTGCAACCGGTTGCCCTTTTTTAACCGGCTGGAAGGCGTACTTCAAATAAACCTTTTCGAGTCTGCCGCCGATGCGGGAAGCGATCGTATGGATGTTTCGCGTGTCATACGTCACCAGTCCCTTCGCTTCCACGGACACGGGCTGCGGTTTATACGTTGCCTTGATCGTTCTAATGTTACCGACAACGACTTCGTTGGGGGATTCGATCAACCTGGCAAGATCCTCGGTGATTTCCACTTCTTCGCCCGGGCGCGCCTTTCGGACGAGATCCATGCCGCATACCGGACATGTAGCCGGACGGTCGGAAACGACGGTGGGATGCATCGGGCATGTGTAGGTATCGTTGTGTCCGGCGTGGTCACCGTTTCCGGCGCATGAGGCCAGCGTTAGCAACGCCGCAAGCGCGATAACGATCCAGCTATTTCTCCAGTTCCTTTTCATAACTTACAATCATCAGGTAGTATTCATCGAGCTTGTTGAGGTATTCCATTTGCGCCATATTAAGCGCCTCCCATGCATCGATCACCACGGGGAGCTCCTCGCGGTTTTCTTCATAGGCCAGCATCACGGTCTGATAGTTTTTATTCAGCGCCGGTATGATCTTCTCCTGGTAGTTGTCCAGTTGTTGTTTCATTCGTGTCAGCTGCGTGGCCATACCTGCGAGCATACCACGGGTTTCGATCAGTATTGCCTCGCGTGACTTCTGCATAGCTTCGATATCGTGCTGCATGCCTTTCACTTCGGCCTTGTACATCCTGGACGACCAGGGCGCAAATGGAATCGACACCATCGCCATTGCCGTAAATGACGAGGGCATATTTCTACCTACGGGTTGCATGTGATCGAAACGGATCCGGAAATCCGGTTTTGCCTGCACGCGCTGCAGTTGTTGATTCAGTCGCATGACCTCAATAGTCTGTTCGATCTGGCGGATATCGCTTCGCATACGGCTTAGCGCCGCGGTATCCGCAATCACCTGGGCTGGCACGAAATCGACGACGGTCGTTGTATCGATCGCAATGGAATCGGTGACCGGAACGTTCATCAGCGCTTTCAATTGGTAGCTGCTTCGTTCGATCTCCGATACGGTCATCAGCTGCATGTTTTGCACCTCGCTCAAGCGGCCTTCGGCTTTGTAGATGTTGCCGAGTGTGCCCTGGTTATACGGATACCGGATGCGCGCAAGTTTGAGCATCAGTTCGATGATGCGTTCATTTTCACGAAGCACGGAGAGTTTCCGTTCGGCAACGAGCCACTGATAATAATATGTTTTCGCCTCAGTTCGCAGCGCGTTATATTGAAGAGCGCGACCCTCAAGTTCCACCGCGGCTTTGGACCGAAGGTAAGTTCTATTTGCATTCAACTTCGCCGGGTTCGGTATGTTCTGTTCAACAGAAAACATCCACGAACCTCTTTCTGCCTCGCTCATTGGCGTCTCGCCCGGATAAGGTTTCATAAACGTTCCCGCGCCGACCATTGGTGCCATCCAGGATCTCGCTCCTTTAGCGTATTCGTTTAGTGCACCGGCTCTGCTCTCGTACTCGTCGAGCATGGGATTGTTCCTCTCAATTACAGCCAGCATGCTGTCGAGAGACATTACCTGTGCGTCCACTTGAATCATGCCGAGAAGCAACACGATTATTGCGAACCCGCGGCAGGGATAGAAGTGGAAAGGCGGACCGGGATTACGATGATTAACCGGACGACCATCATTGGGGTGGAGGTTGCCGTGCCGGCCACTTCGGTTAGGTCCGGGACGTGGAAGGAAATGCGCAATAATGACGTAAAAAGAAATATACGTTTGCAGTCGCGTATGCCTTGGAACGGATAGCCCGGCCCCCGGGATACCGGGGGAGCCGGCCAAAAGCCGGCCAATAATTTTATGCATGATATGCTTAATGTTTAACGTCATACACTTCGAGTTTTCCGAATTTTCTGAGTTCATATTCTTTTGTCATCAGAAAGATGAGTGGTGTAACGAGCAGGATATGCGTCGACGAGGTTAATACGCCGCCGATCATGGGCAGCACGATGGGTTGCATGACATCGCTGCCGACACCAGTCGCCCACAACACCGGGACAAGGCCAAACAATGCAACGCACACCGTCATCAACTTGGGGCGAAGTCGTTTTGCTGCGCCGGCAATAACGTACTCCCTCAACTCATCCTTTGAAATCGTTTCGCGGGAATTGCCTCGCAGTCGGACGAGTTGTTGCATCGCGTCGTTGAGGTAGAT
>CBKWFZ010000270.1:0-5757 GCA_966673785.1 uncultured bacterium | reverse complement strand
TTGTCAATTGAATATTTTCCGCTGTTTTCAGAAAGGAATTGTAATGCCTGGTGACAGTCCTGTATCTGCGCCGGGAACGGAGCCGTAGTGCTGAAACGATAGTCGATTGAGGCCAGTGCATAACCATTGCTCAGAAAGCCGCGAATCGTCTCCTTCATATAGCTCATGTCGGCATACTTGTCATTCGCCCACCACGCGCCGCCGTGTATCCAGACTACTACCGGAAGTTTTCCTTTCGTACGCGCGGGAAGATAAACGTCAAGTGTATGTTTACGGAGCGTGTCCTTTGCATAAGGGACATTGCTGTGAAGAACTGTTCCTTCGGGAAACAGATGCATTACCCTGTTGCCATCCTGTGAAAGAACGACGTGTGCAATCAGCATTAGGAAGACCGTGGTTTTGAATTTGCGGAAAGACATTTTGGAAGGTATTGAATTCCAAAATAATCAATTCGGTCAAGCCGCGTGCGAAGAAAATGATATTTCTTGCTATCGATCAGCACTGCATGCCCGTGACGTTCGTGGCACTTCCGTTTCTGAAATAGCCTTAAAACCGCCTTCGACGTCGATCAGGTTAGACCAACCGCGCGATCTTAGTATCGATGCGGCAATCATCGACCGGTAACCACCGGCGCAGTGCAGGTACACTTCACCGTGTTTCGGGATCTGCGACATATTGTCATTAAGATAGTCCAGTGGAACGTTAAGCGCGCCTTCGATGTGCTCACTTTCATACTCACCAGGCTTCCGGACATCGATGATAACCGGTTTGATTTCCCTCAATCGCTTTTCGAAAGTTGACGCCGGAATGGTAACAATGGTATCGGTTTCTTTTCCGGCCGAAGTCCATGCATCAAAACCACCTTTCAGGTAACCAAGAGTGTTGTCGTATCCGACGCGCGCAAGACGCGTGACAACTTCCTGCTCGCGACCCGCTTCCGCGATGATTAGTATCGGGTGATCGATTCCAGGAATCAATGCTCCGGCCCATGGCGCAAAGCTTCCGTCGATTCCAATATTGACGGAGTTTGGTATAAATGCGCTGGCGAAAGAGAGTGGACTTCGCGTATCAAGAATCAACGCACCCGTTTCATTCGCAGCAGCTTCAAACTCCTCGGCGGAAAGCGGTCGCGTACCTTTGTTCAGAACCGTATCGATACTTGCGTAGCCTTCTTTATTCAATCTGACGTTCTCCGGAAAGTATGCAGGCGGGGGCAGCAGACCAGCCGTTACTTCCCGTATAAATTCTTCGCGTGTCATGGAAGCACGAAGCGCATAGTTGACTTTCTTCTGGTTTCCGAGCGTGTCCGTAGTTTCGGTCATCATGTTCTTGCCACAGGCGGATCCCGCGCCGTGAGCGGGATAAACAACCACGTCGTCAGCCAGTGGCATGATCTTGTTTCTTAACGAATCGAACAACATGCCGGCAAGCTGCTCCTGGGTCATATGAGCCCACTTCTGCGCGAGATCCGGTCTGCCGACGTCACCCAGGAACAGCGTATCGCCGCTGAAGATTGCACGGTCTTTCCTGTTTTCATCCCGTAAGAGGTACGTAGTTGATTCAAGGGTATGTCCCGGTGTATGGAGTACCTTGATCGAAACCCTGCCGATGGTGAGTTCTTCGCCATCGGTGGCAACGTACGCCTTAAAAGCCGGTTTTGCATTGGGACCGTAAACGATCACGGCGTCCGCCTGGCGGGCAAGGTCGATGTGGCCTGAAACGAAATCGGCATGGAAATGCGTTTCGAGAACGTATTTGATTTTGGCACCATCCCGCGCGGCTTTCGTGAGGTACGGTTCAATCTCGCGAAGGGGGTCGATGATCGCGACTTCTCCGTCCGATTCAATGTAATAGGCGCCCTGCGCCAGGCATCCTGTATAAATCTGCTCAACTTTCATTGCTTTCGTTTCTGTTTAGCCTGATTGCCATGCAAAGGTCGAAAGCCGGGGATGCGCTATCAGTGATATTGGTCACATGTTGTTTCGGATTCCGACAGGACGACAGGGAAGGCCGGGTACCAACTGCATAAAAGAATCTCAGGACCGGCTGACGGATAATGAGGAATGTCATGGCAGCGGGCATCCAATTTTCTCGTTCTTCATAAAAATTTCAGTGTTTATGGAACTGACGGCGGGTGACGGGAAAACGGGATTTTCGCGCGATGAAGCCTATGGATTGTTGCAGGAACTTGCACTTGCAATGAAGGAGCAGAATGTCTTGTTCAAACCGGCGCTCGACAACGTGCATCCCGGCTTTCAGGTGAGTGCCCACAATCTGCTTCATTACCTGCTGCTGCGAAGCCGCGAAATCAGACCGCTGCAACAATACCTGCACGAGTGCGGACTGTCATCACTCACAAGTTCCGAAAGCCATACATTATCGCAGCTCCTGCAGGTGATCCGCTGGCTTGCTGGAAATGAAACTGCCGTGAAGTTCGGCCCGGATGAGTTGTGCAGTTTTGATCAGGCACTTAAGATTCGCAAGAAACATCTTACCAATCTTCTCGGAGCCCGTGCCCGCACCGAAATTCCGCACATCATGGTTACGTTGTCGCCGGAACTTGCGGCCGATGGCAGGAAACTGTCCAGGTTATTTGCCGCGGGAATGTCCGTAGTCCGCATCAATTGTGGCCATGACGACGAGGCGTCGTGGGCAAAAATGATAGCAGCGGTTCGCGAAGCCGCGCTGGTCGCAGGTAAGTCATGCAAGATCTATATGGATCTTTCCGGACCGCGTATCCGCATAGCTGACGTACCTGTGCGCGCGAAAGAACACGCCGATGGGCTTGTCCTTCACGAGAAGGATCTGGTTGAACTTTCTGATCACAAAAGTGACATTCGAAAGCGCGTTAAGAAACGTGACGGAACGGTAAAGACGCCGCCCCGCATCAGCCTTCAGCCCGGCGGTATCATTTCAATGCTCAAAAAAGGTGAGCGGATTTTCTTCGATGACGGCAAATTCGAGGCAAAGGTTGAGTCTATACGGAAGAAACATGCCGTTGTCAGTATCACCCGTATTTCGACGCGAAAGCCTGTACTTAGAAAGGGTAAAGGCGTAAACCTCCCTGACACGTCGCTTACTTTTTCATCGCTTACTGATGAGGATCTCAGACACCTGCCATTCATCGCTGCACATGCGGATCTGATCGGATATTCGTTTGTTGGCGAACCCGCGGACGTGAGCCTGCTACGGCAGATGCTCGTCGGGCGCAGTGGTAATATTCCGGCGATCATCCTGAAGATCGAACGACTTTCCGCCGTTCAGAATCTGCCCGCATTGCTTCTCGAAGGAATGAAGGACAAGACATTTGGTGTCATGATCGCGCGCGGTGATCTTGCTGTTGAGATTGGGTTTGAACGGCTTAGTGAGATCCAGCAGGAAATCCTTTGGATATGTGAAGCGGCACACGTTCCCGTGGTATGGGCGACACAGGTCCTTGAGAACATGAACAAAACAGGGTTTGCTACCAGAAGCGAGATAACGGATGCGGCAATGGGCGGAATGGCCGAATGTGTCATGCTGAACAAGGGCAAGCATGTTGTTAAGACGGTACACACACTCGTCGACATCCTTACCCGGTTCACGGCCCACCTGGACAAGAAACGTTTCACTTTCCGGCCGTTGTCCATCGCCACAAACTTCATGAAGTTGTCGGAACATGCTCCCACGGATTCACCGGCGCACGCAGAGGACGATTCGCCTGCCAGCCTTCCTGCTCCCGGGAAGGAGATCCGCAGGAGATCAAAAAAGGTAAGTACAGATTAAATCATTTGCTGAAGGCCGCTTAGCAATCGCGCCGAAGATGATTTCTGCGGTCCGCCGTTCTGTACATAAGGTCCCAAATCTGTCGCGTTTAACACCGTACGTTGTCATATTCAGCCAGCATGCATGCGCATGCCATTGCCTAGCTTTACAACAAATTCAGGGCATTATGGCAAAGAGAACAGGTATAAAGATCAGGCAGCTTGCGATACTTACGGCCGCATGGATCTCCATAGGTGCGTTCATTTCGCTATACGATTTTCTGCTGCTGGCGGCGAGCGATTCCCTGGTGGAACGCGGGTCGTTCTTCACCGGATTAATCGTCAATACCGGGAGCGGACTCGTCGGCGCCCTCCTTGGCGGAACGGTACTTGTCTTTATCATCAACGATAAACTCAAGGACCGGCGTTACGCCTACAGTGTCCTCCTGATCTTCGTCGTTTTTATTTTCGTTGTCGCAACTATCGTCGTGCTTAAGCGCACGATCTTTGGTGATATCATTACCGACTCACCGGCGCTTCGGCTCAAGAATGGTCTGATCTGGTTTTGCGTTGTTTGTATTACCCAACTCATCCTCCAGATGAATACACGCACGGGCAATGCCTTTATCGGGAACTTTATACAAGGTAAGTATTACGTTCCGCGGGAGGAAAAGAAGATCTTTATGTTCCTCGACATCAATTCTTCCACCACTATCGCTGAACAGCTTGGCGATGATCGTTATCATGGCTTGTTGCGTGATTTTTTCTCCGACATAGCAGACCCGATTCTTGAAAGCGAAGGATCGGTTTATCAATACGTGGGAGATGAAGTGATCGTCGCGTGGAATTACGCAGACGGCCTGAAGAACAACCGGTGTATCGCATGTTTTTTTGACATCAAACAAAAAATTGCCCGCAATGCTGAAAAGTACCGCCTCCGGTATGGCTTGGTGCCAACGTTCAAGGCCGGCTTTCATTGCGGCCGCGTTGTCGCGGGAGAAGTCGGAACATTGCGGCGCGAGGTCACCTACTCCGGTGACGTACTGAACACCACGGCGCGGATTCTTTCGATGTGTCGCAGCTATGGCGCGGAAGTTATCGCTTCCGGAAGCCTGCTGTCCCAGCTTTGTCTTGATAAGACCTTCGAGGTCCTTGATCTGGGTTACATGAAGCTTCAGGGTAAGCAGACTGAGATCCTCCTTAATGCGATAAAAGGCCGTTGAAAGAAGTCCGCAGGCGCAATATACTTTTACATTCTCCGTTTTGAGAACGGGAAGGCCAGGCAGGGTAACGCTTCATAACAGGTAAACATGAAATTTTTTATCCTGAGCATCTTGCTTCTGGCTGGCCTTTCTTTGACAGCTCAGCGCAAGCGTGAATTCGTTCGTACCGTTCACTTCTCCATTGCGCCTGCATTGGGTACAAATGGGTTTCATCCCGGCGGATACACAAACTACTTTTCACTCCACCTTACGTCAGGTTACGCATCGGCAAGCTATTTCCTGGAGATAGCCGGGATTTCAAATCTCAATGTTACCGAAACCCGTGGACTGCAGTTCGCCGGATTGACGAATATTACCGGGGCGAACGCATTTGCCGGTCTCACGCCAAAAGAGATCGACAAGCTGAAGCGGGAGGGCTTCGAGCCTAACCTTGCGGGAATTCAAATAAGTGGAATCACGAACGTCGTGCTGAACAATGTTTTTGGTGCGCAGTTTACGGGCGGTGTGAACGTCGCGGGCGGAGCGCTGCAGGGCCTGCAGGTAGCCGGAGTCGCGAACATGGTGACACGGTACACCTTTGGCATTCAGGTCGCAGGTATCTTCAACATGTCCATCGCCTCAATGGATGGTCTTCAGCTCAGCTCTTTGTGCAACATGACTAAGAATGAATTATTCGGCATTCAGATCGGCACTTATAACGTGGCAGGTGTAATCCACGGCAAGAATTCATTCGAGAATAAAGATCCCACCGGCTGTCAGGTCGGACTGATCAACAGGTCGCGCGTAATGAA
>CBKWFZ010000269.1:0-5757 GCA_966673785.1 uncultured bacterium | reverse complement strand
CGTTTCATTTTGTCGTTCGCCACGGATCATACGGATAAACATCTTCAATTTTCGTGTGGTTGAAAATACCCGGATCAAAGAATATGACTTTTTAACCAAAGAAAATACGCCGCCTGCATTCTGCTTTCGATATTCATTATCTTACCCTCGAAAACTCGATCGGGTGTGGCTATGCGGATTAACTTCAGACGTTTGTTCCTCAGGAGACAGCGAAATATCTCCAGAAATGAACTGAAACGGCTGATGCTCTCCGGCTTCCTGGCAGCGATGTCGCTTACAGTCTCGGTCTTCTATGCCATTTTCGACCTCGTCAATGACGTCTATTATTCGCAGGTCTCATACATTGGCCTGGCTTTAATGTCCCTTCTTTCGATTTTACTGCTTCGCAGGGGAAGATTCAGGCTGGCCAAGATTCTCCTGATCGTTTCGACAAACCTTGTTGTTTTCTGGGCCGCGGTCACCGATCCTTTTGAAACCGGCGTATATCTTTTCTTCATTCCCGCAGGCATTGGAGCGTTTGCTATGCTTGGGCCGGACGAGACGACGATTTCTGTTCTGCTGGCCATTCTTACAACAGCGCTTTTCCTGATCGCCTATATGGCCGAATACCGGCCGATTGAAGTGGAGACCGCATCACGAGCATACATTAAGTGGAGCTTTCTTTTCAATTACTTCATTTCCCTGACGATTTGCATCCTCGCCATAAGCTTTCTGATAAGTCTCAACAGACATTCAGAAAACGAGCTGATCCAAAAAGAAATTGTCGCAAAGAAAAAGAACGAAGAGCTCCAGAAAGTTAACATTGAGCTGGACCGCTTTGTCTACAGCGTCTCCCACGATCTCCGTTCACCATTAAGCTCCATACTCGGGCTCATCAACATCGCTAAACTGACCGAGGACCAGGAGGAAGTCCGGCGAATTCTGGGCATGATCGAGGGCCGCGTTAACTCGCAGGATCACTTCATCCGGGAAATAATCGACTACGCCCGCAACGCACGAACAGAGACGATAAGCGAGACGTTCTTCCTGAGACCACTTGTCGACGAGGTTATCAATGCGCTGCGCTTCTCCATGCATGCGGAAAAGATCGCCTTCAACGTCCACGTCTCCGACAACATACGCCTCAATACCGATCGCATCCGTCTTACGGTTGTGCTGAGCAATCTTATCGGCAATGCCATCAAGTATCATGACGCCTACAAGCAGGAACAATACATTGACATAACGTTCGACGAGAGCAAGCCTGCAATGGTAATAACCGACAACGGCATGGGTATCTTACCGGCGCATCTCAACAGAATTTTCGATATGTTCTTTCGTGCATCCGAAAATTCCAAAGGGAGCGGTCTCGGATTATTCATAACCCGTGAAACGGTGACTAAACTCGGGGGTCGCATTGAAGTTAACTCGGCGTTTGGCGAAGGAACGACATTTACTGTTTTCCTGCCACAGGATTCTCATACCCCTTCGACGGATCAAATCTCAGTTACAGCCTGAGTGTCCACCAGCGCACATTGGCTGTCTGAAGGCGGTCACCCCGACTTCATTAATCGCGAATACTGACCGGAATTCAGAATCCATTAGTGGCATTCGAATTGCCAGTGCCGACCTTTTACAGCACATCAAACTATGCTTCGGAGCTATTTCATCATCGGACTTCGAAATCTGCTTAAACAACGCGGATTTTCAGTTATTAAGATCGCTGGTCTCGCTTTCGGTCTTGCCAGCGCTTTTATCATCTACCTCTTCGTTCTCGAAGATCTCTCGTACGATACGTTTCACCGGCAGCACGATCGGATCGTTAGGCTGCTGACGATCGATAGCGCGGAAGGGGTGAGCAGTAAACTGGTAGCAGTAACACAACCGCGGCTGGGACCCGCAGCAACGGAGGAATTACCGGAGGTTGTGGAAAGCGTACGCCTCACGGGAGGAGGTCAATATGATCTTGGTTATGGTGACAAAACACTGAAATGCAAGGCCGCCTTCCGGGCCGATCCATCTGTTTTTAAGGTATTCGACTTTCATGTGGTTAATGGCCCCGAAACAGGACTTCTCGACAATCCGGGATCAATTGTGATCACCGAGTCTTTAGCAGAAAAAATATTCGGTAAAGAGGATCCTGTTGGAAAAACGCTCAAGCTTAATCAAACCACCGACCTCAACATAACCGCGGTACTCGCCGACCCGCCCAGGAACTCCCACATCCAATTTGATCTTCTGCATTCTCTCGTTCCAGGTCAGAACGAAAACGGACTCCGTCAGGCGCTTGAAACGTGGCAGGGAATTTTTTCATTCACGTATCTCCTGCTCGATAAACCGGCCGATATCCCTGACCTCAATTCGAAACTTCAGCAGATAGCACGAAAGAACAATGCATTTGAATTCTTTACACCGGTCGCTCAGCCTTTGGACGAAGTCCACCTGCATTCAAAGGGTGTTCTTTTCGAAACCAATTCGAATAAGTCGGATGTATTGAACGTCTACGTGCTTTCGGTAATAGCGGTTCTGATCCTGGTGCTAGCCGCGGTCAACTTCACCAACCTGGTCACGGCAAACGCTACTACGCGCTCGAAAGAAATCGGTATGCGGAAAGTCATTGGCGCCGTACGGAAACAACTCGTTGTGCAGCACCTCACGGAATCTCTTTTGATAACGTTTATCTCGGCTGTGCTCGCCCTCGCGATCGTCTGGACTGTCCTCCCCTTCCTCAATGACATGTACAAACGTTATGGGGAGTTTGCCGCGCTGTTTACGCCCGGCAATCTGCTCGTCATCGCCATCCTGATCACGTCGATGGGTATACTTGCGGGCACGTATCCGGCAGTTGTACTTTCCGGGTTCAAACCAATCCAGGTACTCAAGGGAACCTTCAAAGGATCTGGCGGCGGAATAAAACTGCGAAAGGCGCTGGTTGTTCTGCAATTTACGATCTCAATCGCGCTGATGGTTGGAACAGGAATCGTTTACCAGCAGATGAATTTTATCTTTTCCGCTGATCTCGGGTATAGTCGTGATCACGTGATTACCATCCAGCAGAACGGTGCCGCTATTGGACGATCAACCACGTTCAAAACGGAACTGCTTAAAAATTCAGAAATCGTCGCAGTGGGAACGTCAAGCTCACGGCTTGGACAACAACTCGGGCGCACGAACATCGTTCCCGAGGGAGCTGATCCGGCTGAGGCGAATATCATAACAAGTGTGATGTCTGCTGATGAAAGTTTTATCCCGGCGATGAATATGACGATGTCCGCGGGCCGGAATTTTTCGCTTGACTTTGGCGACTCGTTATCGATGATCATCAATGAGGAGATGATGCGCCTGCTTGACTGGGATGATGCGATCGGCAGAAAGATCAGTTTACAAAGCGGGCCGCAGCCTACTGATCTTACCGCATATACGGTGGTTGGTGTCGTGCGTGATTTCCATTTCGCTACAATTCGCCACCGTATTGAACCGATGTTCATGCTCTACAATGCCAACAACGGCGCAATGTCGATTCGGATCAGGGCGGGCAATGCCGGCGAGACCATTGGTTACATCGAAGAAACGTGGAAGAAAGTGAATCCGGGAACGACCTTCGATTACGCCTTTCTTGACGACCAATTTGCTTCACTCTATTCCGGTGAAGAAGCCTTCCGGACCATGTTCTCGCATTTTACGGGACTCGCTATCCTTATCGCCGGACTTGGTCTTTTCGCGCTTTCAGCATATACCGCTGAGCAACGCAGAAAGGAGATCGGAATACGAAAAGTTCTCGGAGCAAGCAGCCTTAATATTCTTTACCGTCTGTCCGTCGAATACGTGGTGCTTATCGGCATCTCGTTCGTGCTGGCCAGCGTCGCCGCTTATTTCATCATGCAGGAATGGCTGCGGGATTTCCAGTACAGCGTACGCATTTCTGCAGGAGTCTTTGTGGCGGCCGGGCTGGCAGCCGTTTTCGTCGCGCTGGTCACGGTTAGTTTTCAGGCTCTGAAGGCGGCCATGACCAACCCCGTCAAGTCGTTGAGAAGTGAGTAAGATTAGCTGAATCGCAGGGATGCTGTAGTGACAGCATCCCTGGACCGCATACCGTAGCGGGTATTATTTTTTAATGTAATTCCGAAACGGTGCCAACGGTTACACTATGCTTCAGCGGATCGCATTCCTGTTGTTCTTCACGGTTCTCACGACCACTGCTTTCACGCAGGTAAAACCCGCGTATTTGTACAACACGGGGATGCCATACGGCACCCTGGACCTGCGGACACAAATCAGCGCGTCGAATTATTATTATCTCGTTCCGGGCAAAACATTCAGCTTCCGGGAAAATACTCCGGGTGTACGGACAGATTCATGGCTTGATATGACAAACTGGGATTCAAGTCCGTACGACCAGGGACATATGCGCCATCGTGACGGATCCAGCGATGATTTCGCCATGAATTACCGGCTTTTGTTTCCTTCGAACTACCAGCAATCCTATTCGCGCGGCTACCCGATGATCGTTATCATGCACGGCGCTGTTGAGCGGGGAAACTGCTACTACGAAGATTGTTATCACGGTGACTGGAACTACGACCCAAACGCCAACACGCCGCCGGCGCCGACAAATGCCGATAACAAACTTCTGAACAACGATCATCACCTGTCAATCGGCGCAAATCAGCATCTGGCAGCCAGGAATCGCGCAGGGTCAAAACTACCCGATGACCCAACGCTCGACGCACGTGCTTTTCCGGGATTCGTGCTCATGCCACAGATGTTCAATGACTGGGATTCCGTGAATGTCGAAAAGATGATCAAAATAGTAATGCTTCATGTTGATCAGTACAATATCGATCCCAACCGCATTTACATTCACGGTTTATCCATTGGCGGATACGCGACTTACGAAGCTATCAAAAGGGCACCCTGGCTATTTGCGGCTGCATTACCGATGTCGGCGGTACGCGAGGCAGGAAATATTTTCCGGCATAACCAACAGGATCGTGTCAACCACATTCCGTTGTGGATATTTCAGGGCGGACGTGATCAGGATCCGACCGTTGAATGGACTGCGGGCGTGATGAACAAACTGCGAAACGCCGGTAGTGTTGTCCGATATAATGAATACGCCGATCTCGGCCACAATGTCTGGAATCGTGCGTACAACGAACCGGATTTTTTTTCGTGGATGCTCGGCCACAACAAATCCAACATACATGCCCTTCACGGCAATAAAGAAATAAACTTCACTGCGAACACGTTCCCTACCCTTGTTCTCGCCGAAGGATTTTTTGCCTATCAGTGGGAGAAGGATGGTGAGGTCATCGCTGGTGCTAACGGAAATATTTTTATCCCGGATGCCCCGGGCACGTATCGCGCACGATTTTCACGCGTTGCTTCTCCTTCGGGCTCTGAATGGAACGACTGGTCTCAGCCGGTGGTTATCACGAGCGTCGGGACACCGGAGGAAGATGATGAAGGAGATGAGGATAATGACTCCGGAGGAGATGACAACGCGGGTGGAGATGACTCCGGCGGAGAAGACAACCCGGGTGGAGATAACGATTCAGGTGGTGAAGATACCACCGGCGGTGAGGATAACACGGGAGGCGAAGACGATGCAGGAGGTGAAGACGATTCCGGCGGTGACGATAACTCCGGCAGTGAGGATAACCCAGGAGGTGAAGACGATGCTGGTGGTGAAGATAACCCGGGTGGTGAGGACAACTCCGGAGGCGAAGACGACTCAGGCGGCGGAGATGACTCCGGTGGAGAGGATAGCCCGGGAGG
>CBKWFZ010000268.1:0-5760 GCA_966673785.1 uncultured bacterium | reverse complement strand
CTTGTAATCAACCGGGCATCGGTCGAGGACGACAAACGAAAACTGCAGTTGCAGCTCCAGCATGTTGAGCGGCTTGCTTTTGTAGGAGAACTGTCCGCCGGAATTGCGCATGAGCTGAATGAACCGCTTGGTCGCGTTCTCGGTTTCGCCCAGTTGATCCGAAAGGCGGGGAATCTGAATCATCAGCAGGAGGAGGATATCGAACGCATCATCAAGGCGTCACTGTATTCACGGGAGATCATCAAGAAGCTGATGATCTTTTCAAGGCAGATGCCGCAACAGTGGGCTGCCGTGAACCTGAATGCCGTCGTAGACAACATTCTCTACTTTATCGATGTGCGCTTTCAGAGCAGCGGCATCGAAATCGTTAAACACCTTGACAACACACTGCCTGAGATCAGGGCGGACGAGGTTCAACTGGGCCAGGTACTTGTGAATCTTATAACAAACTCTGTCTATGCCATGCCGGATGGCGGCGTGATTACCGTGACCACCCGTAAACGCGAAGGTGGCGTGGCGCTGATCGTAAAAGACAATGGCATCGGTATGGCCGCCGATGTAAAGCGAAAGATATTCGAACCCTTTTTTACGACGAAGCCACCGGGACAGGGTACCGGTCTGGGCCTCTCGGTGGTTCAGGGGATCGTTGAGTCACATCATGGCACCATCGCGTTGCAGAGCACGCCGGGTAAAGGAACGCGTTTTGAAATTGTTCTCCCCATAAACAAGGAAAGGAAAAAACGGCGATGAAGAGGACGGACATCAGCAATGCCAATATATTGGTCGTGGACGATATGCCCGAGACCGTTGAGCTTATCAGAAGGAACCTTGAATCGGCGGGATATCAGGTTTACGACGCGCGAAGCGTTACAGCTGCGGTAAGGCTGCTGAACGCGCTGGATATTGATTTGGTTATCACAGATCTGAAAATGCCGGATACCCACGGCACGGAACTGATACGGCATGTGGTTGAAAACTTCAAAGGCGTAGGGATTCTTGTCATCACCGGGTTCCCGTCCATTCAGGGCGCTGTCGAGTCGATCAAGACCGGTGCAGAAGAATACCTGGTTAAACCATTTACCGATGATGAGTTGTACAAGTCCGTTTCACGCGTACTCGAACGGACTTTCAAACGACGCAAGGAACATCCGCGACCTGCGCGGCAGACATTCGGGATCATCGGTGATTCAGTACCGATGCACGAGGTGTTCAAGACGATCAACAAAGCCAAAAACACAAACGCTTCGGTGCTTATTACGGGCGAAAGTGGAACCGGTAAGGAATTGGTGGCGCGCGCCCTTCACTACGGGAGCTTGTCGTCAGCAGCGCCCTTTGTGCCCGTAAACTGCGGGAGCATACCGGATCCGTTGCTGGAGAGCGAGCTGTTCGGCTATATCAAGGGCGCTTTTACAGGTGCGGCTGAAACACGTGCGGGATTTTTTCAAACGGCTGATGGCGGGACAATCTTTCTTGACGAGATCAGCAATACAAGTCTGGCCATGCAGGCGAAGCTTCTTCGCGTTCTCCAGGAAAAGGAGTTTTACATGGTGGGGTCCAAGAAAGCGCAGCGGGTGAACGTCCGGGTGGTTGCTGCCACGAATGTCGACCTGATGAAGCTTGTAAAGAACGGCTCGTTCCGTGAAGACCTCTTTTACCGGTTGAATATTATCACCATTGACCTGCCTCCGTTAAGGGAGCGTGTCAGCGATATTCCGCTTCTGCTTGATTTCTTTGTGTCAAAGTATGTGCAGGAACTTGGTCGGCGGCCAATGCGATTTTCCCAGCGCGCGATGCAGGCGATGAATCGGTACGCCTGGCCCGGTAATGTTCGCGAACTGCAAAATCTCGTTCACAGGCTGGTGATCATGGCTGATGACGACATCATCGATACACCTGATTTGCCGGAAGCTTTCCGTTTTTCGGCACGTGCTGGAAAGAACCTTCATCGCAAGCTTGAGGATGTAGAGCGTGAGTATATCACGGATGTCCTCGCTGCGAACAAGAACAACATCTCCCGCACTGCCGAGATACTCGGTATCGATCGCAAGACACTACGCGAAAAGATTAAAAAAACTGGTCGCGGTTAGCTGGGGAATTTCTCCCCGGTGAATATTTTCTCTCCGGCTTCGTTTGAGGCAAACCTGCCTTTCGGATGAAAATAGCCACTATAATTCATTGGTACACATTTTGGAACAGCGGATCCTATGTGTTATCCAGCGCGTGCTGCAAATCAGTTTGAAGAGATGCTAATTGATGAGCTAAAGGGACTTTGTACAACATGCCGTCATGTGAGCCATTGCTCCTATTTCCGGCGGTCGGACAAGGCGATCATCGATTGCGAAATGTTTGATGCCGGCGATGCCGCTCTGGCCGACGATTCTCTTCAGGGACTGTGCAAGACATGCGATCATGCATCACACTGCTCCTTACCCGGCAGACGCCTTGGCGTGTGGCATTGCAATGAATTCAAATAGTGTAGAATATGATAAGTGCATTGGAAAACGAACCTGCTCACGACCGAAACGGAAAGTATAAAGAGTTCAACAAGCATGGTGTGCTGGTTTCAGAGGGGGTGTATGTCAATGGTAAGAAACACGGGCTGTGGCGGGAATTCTATGACCATACCGGGGGAATCATGATCGAAGAACATTATAAACATGGCGTGCCTCACGGCCGGTTTAGTTCTTTCCATCCCTGTGGAAGCGTATACAGTACCGGCTTCTTCGTGGATGGTTCGCGTGAGGGATACTTCCGTGTTTATGACGAACAGGGTGTTAATATCAGAAACCTTTACTTTGTCGATAACCATCTTGTCGCATCGGGTAAAGAGTGCAGTATGATTTTGAACAACACCAAATCAATAGCGAAATGAAGGCGCGTGTCCTGATCGTTGACAACGATACACAGCTCAACATGATCAACGAAAAGATACTGCTGTCGTCGGGGGTAGTGAGCGAGGTGCACGTTGCCCGAAACGGGCTGGAAGCGCTCCAGTATCTGATGATGCGCGAAGAACGAGGCTATCCCCTGCCGACGGTAATTGTCATGGAGATTCTGTTACCAGGTATGAATGGGTTCGAATTCGCGGATGCATTTTCGCGCCTGCCGGTCTGCGGCAAGCACCGCATCGAGCTGGTGGCGTTCACTTCATCAAGTAATCCAAAGGATCGTGAAAAAGCGATGGCAAAGGGATTCAGACACTTCCTTAATAAACCATATCTCCTTCGCGGTCTCCGTGACGTGATTGCGAATATGCGGTCGGACAAGCACGTGCCGCTTGCAGGCTACTGACCTGCCAGTATAATGGTAATAATTCCACCAAGAAAGAACACGAGCATGAACCCGAGCAATGGGTTCACCCCTTTTGGCGCGTTGCGAAACTCCTTCCAGATGAACATGCCCCATAAGGCGGCTACCAAAGTGGCGCCCTGACCTAGGCCGTATGAGATAGCGGCACCAGCCTTCCCGGCTGCGATCAGGTTGAACGAATTCCCGATACCCCAGATGATCCCGCCAAGAACGCCTACCATGTGTGTCTTCAAATTCCCTTTGAAATATTCCCGGTAACTTGTGGGCGGTCCGCTGATCGGTTTGCGCAACAGGATTGTGTTGAACACAACATTGCTTGCAAGAATGCCGAAAGAGAACACAACGACTGCCGTATACGGCGTCATCAGGCCGGAGGCTGGATCCCGGAAATTATCCAGGTCCATCGTGGACGCAATGAAGCGATAGAAGAAAGACATCAGCACGCCGGCGAGGACAGAAGTTACCAGCCCCTTCGTGGAAATCTGCCGGCTATTTCCTGAGGTTGTTTTCCGGTATGCCATTGCATTAAGGACGATGGCAAGCGTGATGAGTGCGACTCCGGCAAAGAGTAACGCAGGATCGCCTTTCTGCGAGCCCATGTAGTTGACCACGACGCCAAGCACCAGCGCAATACCGATCCCCACAGGAAAGGCTACGGACATACCGGCGATGGCAATCGCGGTTGACAGGAGGATGTTCGCCGCATTGAAGATCACGCCTCCCATCAATGCACTTCCGATGTTCTGCATGTCTGCCTGCCGGAGATCGTCCACGAAACTTCGGCCTTCACTACCCATGCTGCCCAGCGTAAATGCGAACACTAGTGAAAGCAAGACAATGCCGATAACGTAATCCCAGTAAAACAATTCGTAGCGCCAGGTTTTTCCGGCGAGTTTCTGGGTATTACCCCACGATCCCCACGAATTTCCTTTTCCAGTGGAATCGAAGGTTGCGCACCCATCCGCGTTACCGAAAGGGCTGCGGCTGCCGTCGCGAACCGGATCGCGTCTATGATTGTATTTCCGTTTGCCAGTTGCGCAGCCAGCGCGCCGCAGAACGTGTCGCCGGCAGCCGTACTGTCCACGGTTTCGACAGCGTAGGCCGACATCCGTATTGTTTCGCCCTGTGTCTTGACAATGGAACCGGCCTTGCCAAGTGTCAGAATCGCGGTGTGCGGTCCCATTTCGAATAGCTTTCCGATTATACCGACTTCGCCAACATCCGCTATCCTGCACCCGCATATAGCTTCAATCTCCGTTTCGTTGACGATAATCGTGTGGACCCGGCGAATGAGGTCTTCGCTGATTTTTCGCGCGGGTGCGACATTGAGAATGACACGGGTTTGCCGGTCAAAAGCTGTTCTGCAAATCGCGTCCACGGTTTCAGACGGGATTTCCATTTGAAGCATAACAACGGCAGCTTCAGCGATTGCAGGTTCAAGTTCCGCAGCCATTGACGGCGAGAACATGGCATTCGCTCCGGGGTTGATCACGATCACATTCTCACCGGCGTCATTGACCAGAATGACCGCAGTACCTGAGGGTGCGTCCGGAATCTGACGAGCAAGCGATACATCCAGGCCCTCGTTTTGATAGTACTGCAATGCTCCCAGGCCATTGCGGTCATCTCCGACGCATGTCGCAAAACGAACGTTGCCACCTGCCCTGAGCGCAGCCAGTGCCTGATTGGCTCCCTTGCCACCCATAGCCTGCATGAAGAATTTGCCCTGGATGGTTTCGCCCGCGGCCGGGAAACGTTCCACTTTCGAAATCAGATCCGTATTGGAGCTTCCGATTACCAGGATATTACCCATTTCACCTTGGGTTGGTGTGCTTGTTAAGCTACTTATTTGATCCGGATTGCGCAAACTGAAGTAATTTCAATCTTTATCAATTGGAACGGCCCGTCACCCCGGCATCGGAACCGGTTCAGCGATGTTCGTCAGGGGTCCGGGCGCATTTGCTGAGTATTGGGCCTGAAGGGGCGTCACATAAACCACGCACGGGCGGAACCGATGACGTTACCGTTACGGGCTGCTGGTTTCTGGCCGCTGGCTGCTGGCTGTGTGCGGAAGCTTAATCGTGCCGTTGTTCTTTTCATGCCAGCACGTCATCGCACAGAACTTAGCATGCATTAGGCCTGAAGGGCCGTCATTCAACAGCCGTGGGGCTTGTCCCACGGTAAAGAGTGAAATAGTTTACCGGAGCCCTGTAGGGGCGTCACACAAACCACGCACCGGAGGAACCGATGACGCTATGTTATCAGTTTCAAGCTTCGAGCTGCAAGCTGCAAGTTTGTTTTCGCGAACCTTGAATGCCTGGTGCTTCGACTCATGTGCAGCACTTTACCGCTAAGGCGCGAGGACGCCAGGATTCGCAAGGACTCTTGATTGCATCAGGTCTGAAGGGCCGTCTGGCCAATTCGTCATCGCCAAGATGGGGCGTCACATAA
>CBKWFZ010000267.1:0-5765 GCA_966673785.1 uncultured bacterium | reverse complement strand
CCAGAGCCTGAGCCAATCCAACTCGGAAAATAACCTGGCGGAACTCGGTTCCGATTTTAACCTTCCCACAGCGAACCTGAACATTGACGTTCAGCTGTATGACGGTGTGCGCCTGCACTTGAGAAACTACTTCTCCGCGAGACACCACAACGAAGCATGGGTAAAAGGTGGTCACATGCAGATTGACAAGCTTGACTTCATCAGACCCGGCTTCATGGAAGAAATCATGAAATACACAACGATCCGTGTTGGTCTCGATGAATTCAACTACGGCGACAACCACCTGAGAAGAAGCGATAACGCCCAGGCCCTTTACAACCCCTTCGTGGAAAACTTCATCATGGACGGGTTCTCTACTGAGGCTTTCGGTGAAGTGACTGTTCAGAACAAAGGATTCCTCGTGGTACTTGGTGTGACTAATGGTAAACTGAATCAAAATGTGGTAACCACGAGTGCATCTGACAACAAACCGTCCTTCTTTGGTAAACTTGGATACGACAAGCAGCTTTCTGAAGATCTCCGCGTGAGACTTACCGGTTCATGGTACAGAAACCATGGTACTACAACAGGAACATGGTTATATGGTGGTGACCGCGCAGGTTCTAGATACTACCACGTCCTCCGCACAGTGCCTGATCCTAATAACAACAATACTGTAACTTATACTGACTTTGACGGCAGATACAACGCCAGATTTACAAAACTGACCGCGATCCAGGTTAACCCCTTCATCAAATTCAAAGGTCTTGAGTTCTACGGTGTGTACGAAGTAGCTGATGGCGCAGAGGATATCGTTCAGGGTGGTAATGTGGTAGCCAAAGCGGGTTCATTCACTCAGGTTGCCGGCGAATTGATCTACCGGTTCGGAGCACAGGATAACTTCTACATCGGTGGACGCTACAATACCGTGTCAGGTAAAACACGCGATGACCTTGCCGACAACATGGACATCAGCAGAGTGCAGATCGGTGGTGGCTGGTTCCTGACCAAGAACGTCCTTACCAAAGTTGAATATGTGCAGCAGAAATATACAGGTGATGCGTGGACCGGACGATTCAACGGCGCAGAGTTTGATGGTATCGTGGTGGAAGCTGTGATCGGTTTCTAATCGCGGGACTCGCACCAACTCAAAAAAGAAAGTAGTCCCGCTCCCGGGACTACTTTCACTGTTAAAACTGAAAACTAAAGAGCCATGAAAAAGTTGATAAACACTCTTGTCGCAGTTCTCCTTCTACTGGTTGCAAGCGGTTTTTCAGAGCAGGGCCGGTGGGTCATCGATCCGGGTAGTCGCCTTGCCATTCATGGGGCTACAAACGTTAATACCTTCAAGTGTATGCTCGAGTCCTATAATCTCGGCGACACACTCGAGTACGTGAGGGAGACGGCCTCGATTGAAATGAAACTTGCGCGAAACAGGATGCGCATTCCCGTTAGAAGCTTCGACTGTGGAAACAGGCAGATCACGAAAGACTTCTGGCAAACGCTGAAGTCGGAACGTTATCCTGAACTTGAGATCTGCTTCCGGTCATTCCGCAAAAGCTCGATACAGGACAAGAGTTACGTCGACGGCGTTGTCGACATCACGCTTGCCGGTGCTACCAAACGGTACACAGTCCGCTACTTTGCCCGCACTCCGGACCGGGAAACTCTTCTGCTTACCGGACTCCAACAAGTGAACTTTGCCGATTTCCGCCTGGAACCGCCTCAGAAAATGATGGGACTGATTCAGGTTCAGGAATGTCTCGAGGTTGAGTTCAACCTCACGCTCAAGGCTTTCTGATTTTTTTTTTCCTAGATCATTCCTTATGACAGTCGTTGTTTTAAACGCTGGCTGTCTCGTGTAAGAATGTGGGGAAGTTAAGCGGATTAGTTGCTGACCGGCCGTCTACTTTTGTCAGCATTAATCCGAAAACCATGAAGAAAAAGGTACTGATTCTCGCAGTTCTGACACTATTTGCATTCCGCGCGTTCCCGCAAGCTGACTCCACAGCCCACACTGATCTTTTTGATCTTTCCCTGGAGCAATTGCTTAATCTGGACGTCGTTGACCGGAATTTCTATCTCTACGGGTATATCAATGCCAACTTTCAAAAAACGTTCGATACCCCCTCCGTTGGGCCGGATGGTGAAACGGTAAAAGCCTCGGACCCGGCAGAATGGACGCCGGTAAAGAATTTTCACTTGTATGGCCAAGGGAACCTGTCAAAAAATATCAGTTACCTCTTTAACATTGCATATGATAATGAACGGCTCGACGTTCGAAATGCATGGGGAAACTTTTTGATTCGCGAAGCCTTCCAGATCCGCGTCGGAAAAATGTACCGGAAATTTGGTCTGTACAATGAAAGACTCGATCAGATACCCACATTCATCGGAATCGAAGCGCCGGAAATGCTGGACTCCGACCATCTGTTCCTCACGCGGACGACGAACGCAATGATTCATGGCACCTTCTTAAATCCAAAACGGGAGATCTCATACGCCCTGATGACTGATAACGGAGAAGGTGGCCCGTCGAAAAAGCTCTTTCCTGTTGGCTGGGATCTTCGTTTGAAATCATATCTCCACGGCCTGATCATCGGGACCTCAGGTTATTCGTCAAGTGTATCCGGAACGCGAGCCCGTTCAGCTACCAGTCTTGGAGAAGGCTCCCCGGATGGCGGTGTGTTACCGTGGATGGAAGGTGACCGGTTTACGGTTGCCGGCGTGTTCATTGAAAAACAGCTTGGCAAATTTTTAGTGCAGTCTGAATACTACTCAGCCCGCCACAATGCAATAAGGGATGCGGCAAATACCCTTAGCGTTGTTCGCGAGGCTGGAATCAATGACGTTCAACGTTCAAGGTTTCTGGGCGCCAATGCCGAAAAAACAAACGATGAGCTTGTCGAGGGGGATGTCGTACGCGACGCAAAATACACGGTGCAGACGTGGTACCTTCGCGTAGGTTATAATGTAAAGACTGGCATTGGCCAGATGGTACCCTACCTGTTCGTAGACTGGATGAGTCACCCTGAAAACATTCGTAACCGGACTTTCGGAGGAGATGACGAAGCAGGCCTTGCCGATGATGGAAAGTTTCTGAAACCATCGATCGGTGTGGTTTACCGTCCCATACCGGCTGTCGCGATCAAGCTTGACGGCAGCTACCACAGTCAGTTGTTCAACGGAGAAAAGGTGATCTATCCCGAGCTGCGACTCGACTTCTCATTCGCCTTCAGCAACACCACCTTCGAAAAGGCGCTGAATAACTAGACGAATCATAGCGCCACAGAAAGCACAGAATTTGAATGCAGATTTATTTTAGAACGTTCTGTGCCTTCTCTGTGCCTTCTGCATATTCTGTGAAAAATAAAGAGGCACTCACAGAAATCAAGGAATTACAAAGAATCGGATGCAGGTTTATTTTAGAAGGTTCTGTGCCTTCTCTGTGTCTTCCGTGTATTCTGTGAGAAATTAAGAGGCACTCACAGAAATCAAAGAATTACACAGAATCGGATGCAGGTTTATTTTAGAACGTTCTGTGCCTTCTGCGTATTCTGAGAGAAAGAACACGCACTCACAGAAAGCACAGAATTACAAAGTATTGGATGCAGGTCATAACATATCCCGCTTTGATCACAGTCCTACTTTAATCCCAAATGTTTTTCTAAGAACATTACAATCGCCAGCTGCTGAAATGTATAGTTTTCTTTTTTGCGAAAGCCGTGACCCTCATCTTTCGCGAGCAGGTACCAGACGTCGCGGTCTTTTTCCATGAGCTTCTTTTTCATTTGTTCCGATTCGGAGGCGGGAACACGGGGATCGTTGAGGCCCTGAATGATAAACAAAGGCTTGGTAATCTTGTCGACGTGATTGCTCGGAGAGATTCCCTCAAGGAACGCGTTCATTTCCGGCACGCGTTCGTCGCCGTACTCCACACGTCTGAGGTCCTTCCGGTAATCTTCGGTGTTTTTCAAAAACGTCACGAAGTTGCTGATGCCGACCACGTCGATGCCACACGCCAACCGGTCGTTGAAATGTACCATGGAAGACAAAACCATATAACCACCATAAGATCCTCCATAGACCGCTACCCGCGAAGCGTCGAGATCGGGTTGTTTCGCTATCCAGTCGAGGAGGCTCCCGATATCTTTAACGCTTTCTTCTCTTTTCATGCCGTTGTCGAGTTTGAGGTACGTTTTTCCGTAGCCGGATGAACCGCGTACGTTAGGCTCGATAACGGCCACGCCCAGTTCGTTTGTAAGGTAACTTCGGAATGCGTTGAAGGAGGGAAGCGCCTGTCCTTCCGGACCACCGTGAATGTTGATGACGACGGGTACCCTGCCAGTTGCTTTGACGGGTTTATAGTAGAATGCGGGAATCATGCGCGGCTTATCGTCGACGCGGTCGAATGTTTCGAAGCTGATCAGTTCCGGCGCGTTGAAACTTGATGTTGGCAATCCGCCTACTTCGCTGTCAGTCCACTGTGAGAGTTCCCGGGTTTCAAGATTATATGTGTATGCGTCACTTGACGATTTCGGTGAGTTGATCGTGAGACTGAATACCTTGCCATCGGGGTGAAACCGTGCCGGCATGTTGAGCGCCACGGGAAGTCCGGGGAGTGGTGCGTATTTTTTTGTGCGCGTATCGAGTTCGTATAGCCGAAAGATTCCGTTTTCGTTAGCGGCAAACACGATCCTGCTGCGTTCCTTATTGATGATAATGTCTTCAATATCCCAGTTGATGTCGCGTGTTATCACCTGAGATTTGCGTGTAGCAAGATCGTAATATCGAAGGTGCCGGAATTCGCTTCCCTCGTCGGAGATGTAGAAGATGCCGTTGCCGTCGGCGGTCCAGAGCCCTCCGGCGTAGCTTATCTCTTCCTTCGATGGATTGATCTGCTGGAGTTTGCCGCTGGCGAGATCGAGGACGTGAAGGTAAGACCGGTTGATGGAGAGCCGGTTAACCACGATGACTTTGCCGCCGTCGACGGACCAGTCGGTAGGAAACCATGACCCGGTATTTTCGAGGATGCGCTTCGCTTCTTTCGGTTTCGTCATTGACGACAGATAGAGGTCGTAGTCTTTTCCGTTTCGCCTTGTGCTCGTATAAATGAACTGCGTGCCGTCTTCGGACCACAGTACATTTGAGTTTTGAGTTCTACCTCCGTCGGAGATCATCTCCCATGAGCCTGCTTTCAGATCGAACCAGTACAGTTGCCGGAACTCATTTCCGCCAACGTCTTTCGTAAACATAAAGCCGTTGTATGCCGGATTTGGACAAAAAGATCCACCGCCCACGGGCTCATTGAAAAACGTTAGCTGCTTGCGGGCACCTCCGGGTTTGGTAATCAGGTGAATCTGGTTCGTTTCGGCGAAGCGTGTGGTGATCAGCATCCCGTCACCTGAGGCTGTCCAAGTGGAAGGCGAAGCGCCACGAACCTGTTGATACTGATTCATGCGGTCTTTTAAATCGCCGGGAACTGCTGGAATATTCTCCATCACCAGGTTGCCGATCTCTGTGTGACTTTGCTGGGCCTGAAGTGAGGGTGTTAGAAACAGGGCAAACAACAGCCCCGTCATTGCGGATGAAAGCGATCTTGTGCTCATACGGACAGGTTAATGACCGGATTTAAGGTAGCCTATTTTCGCGGAGAAAACCAGACTTCCTGCGGCACAAAAAACGCGAGGTCAGGAGGAGTATCCCAGCACCTTCAGCATGCTTTCGTGGGTTTGCTCAGGCGCGAACAAACGCGTTATGATCTCGCCGTCTTCATTGCGATCAAT
>CBKWFZ010000266.1:0-5766 GCA_966673785.1 uncultured bacterium | reverse complement strand
CAAGTTCCATCCAATCAATATTGAAAAAGGGACAAGAGTAATTGCCAGTCCAACGGGCACAATCATGGTCCCTTTTAATTTGTCCTTAGATTCCTTGTTCATGTTAAAATTGTCAAGTGTCCTTTTTTGCCCTATTGTGCACAACAAGCGAATATACACAATTCCCCTACCGCCAAAAATATCCGGGTATATCCGGTTATACCCGGATTTATCATAGGTAGTTCCGGATACCCAACTTTTTGCATTGAGAGCGACTCCGTGAAACCAGACTCCCACGCATTGTCTATGCTTAAACCCAGTCGTTTCTCCCTACCTCCTTCCACGCTTCCTCCACTCTCCCTCCACGCTACCTACCTGAAACCAACCTCAATCTTTTCGTTGCGGTGGCCGCATGTGATGAGATGCATGGTCGAACACAAAATTTACTTTGGTGGTTGATCTTAACCGAAAAAATATTCTATTGTTTTTCTACCGGTTTTAAACTAGGCGCTTCCATGTCTTCGTTACATATGAACAAAACCCTACGGCAATGGCTAAAGTCGCAAACAACGATCTCACTTACGGACTGCGTGGACGTCTCGGGGAACACCTGGTCTTCCGCATGCTGCGCGGCAAAACAATTGTAAGCCGTCGCGCGCAAAAGCCGGACAAGACAAAAGAAACCGCGAAGCAACGTTCGACACGCGATAATTTCCGGCGCGCTTCCGCCTGGGCACGCGAACAAATGCGCGATCCGGAACAGAAAGCGTTCTATGCACAACGCGCACGTGAACTGGATCTGCCCAATGCTTACACCGCTGCGATCAAGGCGTACATGTCTACGCACAGTGCTGTTGAAGTCGCCGCTACCGTTGCAACGGCAGTAAGCGTTCAAATCAATTACTCCTATACTAACACCACGGATACGTCCCGCGGACCGAAGGTGTTTTCGTATGCCTTGATGGTTGAAGAAAGTGCCCACGTATATCACACCGCTGAAACTCCGGCGCGATCGATTCAAAAGGGCAGTATGATAACCGATGAAGAATTCCTTCGCAGCCATTTGCATCCTGCCGATAAAACGGGTTTCTCAGACATCGCCCGCGAAAAAAACTCTAGCTTATCGGATGTGCGCAGGAACCTGCTTTCAAAAAAGGTGCTACAACAGATCCCACTTCTTCCGGTACTTCCGGTGCAGCAATCCGTTCGCCTCCTTGTCGCCGGTAAACCGCTCCTTCTCGCTGTTCCACGTGAGTTCGCGGCCGAGTCGGTACGAAATGAGACCAAGATGCATCGGCAGGGTCATGCGACGCGCATACGCAAGGTTTGACTCGGGCTGCGTGCGCGACTTCACCGCGTCGATAAAGTTTTGCTGATGGCCTGGCGAACGCGTGATGGTAACGGGAACCTCAGGCAGGTCCTCCACCGTTTCGCCATTGATGGTAATGAGGCGTGAACCATAATCGCAAAGCAGCGTACCTTTCTCGCCTTCGAAGTATGCACCGATACCACGATCAGCCGCGCCGGGTACATCAGGCGGTTCGTGGGTCCAGTGAATTTTCAGGTTATCGAATTCGTAGTCGACGTCCAGCCACTCCGGTGCGTCGTTGAATCCTTTCGGCGCCTGTCCGCGCGCGTTGATGGTCTTCAGTCCCTGCGGATCTATCGACCAGTACACGACGTCGGCGATGTGGCACCAGAAGTCCGCAAATATTCCGCCGGAGTAATCGAGGAAGTAACGATACGTGAAGTGGCAACGTTGCGGTGTGTATTCAGTAAACGGCGCCGGACCAAGCCACATGTCCCAGTCGAGGGAAGGCGGGGGTGCCTGGATCTTTGGCGGTCCCAGTTCCGGGGGCGAGCCCGTTTTCCAGAGGCGGACAGTGTGAACTTTTCCAAGCGCACCTGAGCGGATGATCTCCACAACGCGGTGGTAGTTATCGCCGGCATGGATCTGCGTGCCCATTTGAAAGACACGGTTATGGCGGTTCAACGCCTTCAGCATGACCTGCCCTTCGCGTACATCGTAGGAAAGCGGCTTCTCTCCGTAAACGTCTCTCCCTGCCTCAAAGGCAAGCGTGGCGATCTGCGCGTGCCAGTGGTCGGGAGTAGCACAGCTGATAGCGTCAATGTCTTTTCGTTCGAGCACGCGGCGGAAGTCGGAATAGCCTTGCGCTTTGCTTTGGGGTTGCAGCGTGGCGAGGGTTTTCAGCGCGCGGTCGAGGTGGTCCTTGTCCACATCACATAGTGCGACAACTTCCACATCGGGCAGCGCGGCGAACCATTCCAGGTGTTGCAGTCCCATACCGCCGAGGCCAACGATGGCTATACGCACGCGGTCGCTGGCGGCGACTTTCCGCGCCATCGCGGGCAGGAAATACAGGCCCATCGCCGTCAGTGCGCTCCGCCTGATGAACTCTCGTCTTTGCATAGTATTGCTTTAGTATGAAGTCAATTGGTCCCGGGCGTGACCGTGTCAGTTCAGCTCTTCGATGACCATATCTTTCCAGCGTACCTTGATGCCGCCGCCGTCGTGGATCTGCAGGGCGATGAAGCCGCGGCCGGCGCCGATCTTTTCGTCCTTAAGCTGAATCATCTGGTGACCGTTGAGCCACGAGGTCACTTCGTCGCCGACGACCTTGATCTTAAGCTCATTCCACTCGCCGGTCTTGAGGTATTGTTCATCTTCAGGCTTTGGTTGAATAAGCCATCCGCGACCGTATGATTCATAGATGCCACCGGTATGTCCACCCTGCGGCGCAACCTCGACCTGCCATCCACTGATCTTCGTACCTTCAATGCCCGAGCGAATGAACACGCCGCTGTTTCCGTTTGCTTCCTGTTTGAACTTAAGCGTCAACACGAAGTCTTTATACTCCTTGTTGGTGGAAAGATAGCCGTAGCCTTTGTCGGGACCACTCTCGCACACAAGATGGCCGTCTTCAACATACCATTTCTCCGTGCCGTGAATCGTCCAGCCATCGAGGTTTTTGCCGTTGAACAGTTTCTTACCTGATTGCGCCGCTGCGCCGAGCGTTATAAAACAAAGGAGTGAAATGCCGAGAAGTTGTCTCATAAAGGAAATGTTATCCATGAATATAACGCTCCGCCACTTAAATCACCAGACCGCTCCCATAATTTAAGGCGCGCACACGACACACCAATAAGAAACCCTGAAGGCGTAACTAGACCGGTAGGTATTTCGTCAGCATTGTGCCGTTTTTATAGGTGATCGTGCTTTCCAGGTTCAAAGGAAACTTTTCGTGAAAAACCGAAAGTCCTTTCCCGATTGCGACGGGTCGCCTGAAAAAATAGTATTCATCGACGAGGTTTTGCTTAATCAGTGAACTCACGAATTCCGCGCCGCCATAAACCATGATGTCCTTACCTGATTGCTTTTTCAGCGCACCGACTACGCTGGCCACGTCGCCGTTTTCCACTTCCAGGTTCCGGCCTTTCATGGATTTGAGTGTACGACTGAAAACGATCTTGCGCATCGTCACCATCTGCTTTGCCAGCGGATGTTCAATATTCTCCGGTTGATTGTCCAGCATATTTTCCCAGTGCTCGATAAATCCGGGCGTCATTTTGCGACCAAGTAAGATGGTATCGCAGGTGTCCGCAAGACCGATGATATCGTGCAAGACCTTTTCGTCGCGCTTGCCAATCCACATCCAGTCGAGCTCGCCGTTTGGACCGGCGACGAAACCGTCGATGGTTATTTGCATTTGAAGTTTTAATTTTCGCATAGTGGTACTCGTTGATTTGTGTACTCCAAAAGTGCGAATAAACCTGGTGATCAACGGGTATGTTATGCGACATCGCTGCAGGGGGATTGCGACAAACAATCTTCATATTTCAATCACATGAATGGTTGGTCTTGAATGCAAACCAACGCGGAGACGCTGAGCCGCGGGGTTTCGCAGAGAATGCAGGTATGTGTTCGCCTCGAGCTTAGCCTTATCTTTAACGGCCAGCAGATTCCCCGACGCATTGCCGCCATTCACCGACCCTCCCCCACCAGCAGCCTATTTACCATGGCCGCGCGGACTCACATCAGCGTTATTTACATCAGAAACGCAACGAAAATGAAAGCAAGTCACGCCACCGCCAAAAAAGCCGCCAACCGCCTGACAACGTTACGCCGGTTCATGACCGTTGCCGGAATCATCACGGCGATCACGTGCTTTTTCGTTCTCCGTGATATGCAGGCCGATGCCGACAACGAAGAGCAGTCGGTATTTGTGAATGCACCAACCACGGGGTTTGTTGACCGTACCATCACTGTTCCCGATTTGAATATTCATTCCGTGCTGGCGGTCTTCTAGGCGTCGCATCGATACCACGAAAATTTTTCATACGAGCCTGACAAGCCGCCGCCGGATTCTGAAGACAAGACATGAGTTTGTAAGCCTGCCGGACCATAACATGATCATGTGATTGCCGTACCCGGCACTATTGTAGTTCTTTATGTCATTCAAATTCTTCGCAGAACTACAATCCTATGAAAACAAGTAACCCTTTATTTTTCCTGATGATCCTTTGTCTGGTGGCATGTAGCGATGAAGGAAATGAGCCCGGTCCCGATGAAACCAGCGAACGCATGTTCGAAAACTGCCGGGTAACAAAATCGGAACGCGAGAATTTCAGCGCTTCTGTCTATACATACGAAGAACAGGGCAGACTGAAGACCTACACGCGCGGTGAAAGTTATGCAGCGGAATACACCTACGGGATTAATGTGACAACGGTAAAGACGTACAGCTACGGCGACCTGGCGACGACGTTAACTGTCACAACCGACGAAAACGGGTTTCCACTGAATTATGAGAAAGTCCACGCCAACGGCATACTGAAGACGGAAACGGTCACGTATCAGTACGACGCAAAGAACCAGCTCGTGCGGATCGTCAAAACCACGGAAGGTTCCACTACGGAGAAGCATACGGTTTTCCAATGGCATGAAGGCAACATGGTGGCGGAGTCCGAACCCGACGGTACGAAGATGACGAAGTACACTTACGGGCAGGAGATAAACCAACCCGCGGACTGGTTCGGTGAGATCGGTGTTGATTATGGCTTACGCGCAATCCGGAACAAGAACCGGCTTAAAACGATTACTGACCCGGATGGTGATGTCTTTTCACATTCTTACAACGAGGATGACAATGGCCGGATCAAATCAGAAACCATAACTACCCCGGACATCACGTACACAAAGCATTATACTTACGAGTGCAACTGACCGGAACTTTAGTTTGCCTGGTTGGATTTTAAAGTCCGCCCATCTCAAGAATTTTAAAATATTCGTGCTCCTGCACGCGGCCGACGGACAAGCGCGAAAGCCTGATGAGATCCATCTGCTGTAATACAGGTTCCGCCTTGATCTGTGCGAGCGTCACCGGGGATGGCAATGCTTTTACCGGCTTGAAGTCGACCGCGACCCAGTTCGTGTCGTTCGTGGTCGGATCCTGGTAGGCTTCCCTGACGACTTCGGCTATGCCAACAACGGCGAGTCCTTCGTTGCTGTGATAGAAAAGCGCGCGATCTCCCTTTTGCATAGCCCTCAGGTTGTTGCGCGCCAGGTAGTTGCGCACGCCATCCCAGAACGTGCGCTTGTCTTTGACAAACTGATCCCAGCTATATTTGAACGGCTCGGATTTGATGAGCCAGTAGTTTGGCGTTTTCATTTGGGCGGCAAGGTAGGGTTAGATTTATAATTTATAATTTATAATCATTGCTGTCCGGGGAAAATCAGTTCTTTGAAAAAAACATTGAATCCATTCA
>CBKWFZ010000265.1:0-5777 GCA_966673785.1 uncultured bacterium | reverse complement strand
GCGAATCATTCTTATACACCTCATACGTAATTCTTCGGCGTTCCAGATTGTATTTGTAGTCGGCCTCCGTACGTTCAAAATCCTGTTTCGAAATCAGTTTCTTTTCAAAAAGCTGCTTCTGTCTCCGGTATTGAGGTTCCAGAATCTGCAGCTGGTTGTCAATTAAAGCAAGCGTTTGCCGCTGCTCGAGATCGTTTCGTGTGATCGCGAGGCGTGTATCCCGCTGGCGGGTAATACTCTCGTTTAATTGAGCTTCCCGCTGTAAGACATCGAGTTCGCGGTTAAGGTTGCTTAGTTCAAGGATAACGTCGCCTTTTTTTAACATGGCACCACTTTCAGCGACCACGCGTCTTATCGTTCCACCTTCAATCGCATCGAGATAGACCGTACGACTTGGTTCAACAGCACCCGTTTGCGGGATAAATTCCTGAAATACACCCCGCCTCACCTCAGCAATCGTGATTTTGTCCTTCTCAACTTTTAATTTAGAACGCCGGTCGGCGAAAATCAACTGGTAGGCGACAAAGATTATCAGCAGGGATCCACCCCCATAGGTGAGTATTCTTTTAACGGTCCACTTCTTCTTAGCAATCTTTTTGTCCATTGTGTTAGATCTGGTTCTTTCGTTTACGCCAGGGTTGCCAACAAGTGTGCCAACCGCTGGATTGGCAGCAAAACCCTTATTCTTCACGATTTAACGTGCTTGTCTCGTTCACAATTGAACGAGAATGTTCGGAACCGAACGCATTGTACGAAGGTAAACACTTCATACGGCCTGTTTTGCCGTGTTTTGCCGGACAACAGGTTTCGGTATATGCTTTGCCCGAAGTCGGACATTGTTGTTTAAAAACGATACACTTTTTACGACTGTATGGAACAAAAACTTGGTAAGATTCTGATTGTCGACGACAACGAAGATCTCCTGAAAGCAGCCAAAATGTACCTCAAGCGGCACTTCGCTCAGGTGGACATCGAAAAAAATCCGGAAGCACTCCCTTCATTAATGAATAATGAGGATTATGATGTGATCCTCCTCGACATGAACTTCACAAAAGATGTAAGTAGCGGGCGGGAAGGGTATTACTGGCTGGAACGGATCCTCTCGCTCGACCCTTCGGCGGTTGTCGTACTCATCACAGCTTACGGAGACGTCCAAATGGCAGTGAAGGCAATCAAAGCCGGTGCAACGGACTTCGTTCTGAAACCGTGGGAAAATGAAAAGCTGCTGGCTACACTCTATTCCGCCATGCGCCTTCGGCAATCGCGGGACACCATAGAAACGCTGAAGTCAAAAAACGAGGAAATCAATCTCGCGCTGAATGAAAGGTACAGTGAGATCCTCGGCCAAAGCCTTCAGATGAACAAGATATTTCAGACCATTGACCGCGTTGCAAAAACGGATGCAAACGTCCTGATCCTTGGCGAGAACGGAACCGGAAAAGAGTTGATCGCACGCGCCATCCATAAGAATTCTCCGCGGCAGAAAGAGAATTTTGTGAGCGTAGATCTGGGTTCGATAACCGAAACGCTTTTCGAAAGCGAGCTTTTCGGCCACAAGAAAGGCTCTTTCACCGATGCGAAAGAAGACCGCGCGGGTCGTTTTGAGCTGGCCAATGGAGGAACACTTTTCCTGGACGAGATCGGAAATCTTTCGATGCCGCTTCAGGCCAAACTGCTTACCGTACTTCAGAACCGCAGGGTGAGCCGGGTCGGGGCGAATAAGGAAACGCCCGTAGACATCCGCCTGATCTGCGCGACAAACATGCCGTTGTACGAAATGGTGAAGGAGAACCGCTTCCGCCAGGATCTGCTTTACCGTATCAACACCATCGAGATCGAAATTCCACCCCTCCGGGAACGATTTGAAGACATCCCGCTGCTGGCGAACCACTTTCTTACGCATTATGCGGCCAAATACGGCAAACAGGTAAGCCGGATCAGTGAAGCCGCCATGGCCCGCATGCACAAGCATCCATGGCCTGGCAACATACGCGAGCTTCAGCATTCGATCGAACGCGCCGTCATCCTCAGTAACTCGAACGTTCTGCAACCCGAAGATTTTAACTTCAGCCCTACCGGCCACAAGGACGATGGACAGCTCAGCCTGGAACAGTATAACCTGGAAGAAGTGGAGAAATTGCTTATCCGGAAAGTTCTGAAGAAATACAACGGCAACATTACCCAGGCTGCCACCGAACTCGGACTTACACGTTCGTCGCTTTACCGTCGCCTTGAGAAGTACGGATTGTAGTACGATCAATCCGTATTCCGCGGACTTTATTAAATTGCCGTTTATATCGGCAATTCACATTGAGATTTCGCTTTTCTGACTTCCGGGCCAAGGTAATCTTCAGGGTCATTTTCCTGGGACTCAGCATGGGCCTGTTTATGTTTATGGTCACCCGGCCTAACATGTTGTTCGCGGCAATGCTCATGGGCGTCGTAATCATTTTTCAGCATTTTGAGCTTTTTCGTTTTGTCAGTCAGACGAACCAGAAACTCACACGGTTCCTTGAGTCCGTCAAATATTCGGACTTCATTACCGGTTTCACGGCCGATAATAAACTCGGGCGCAGTTTCAAAGAGCTGAACACCGCATTTACGGAGGTACTCGATGCATTCCGCAAGGCACGATCAGAAAAGGAAGAGCAGGGCCAGTACTTGAACATTGTCGTTCAGCAGGTGAGAACCGGTATCCTTTCCTTTGATTCGCTGGGCAATGTTCAACTGGTGAATGCGAATGCAAAACGCTTCATGGGAATCAGTTCAATCAAAAACATCTCGGAACTGATTGCGGTAAATCCGAAGCTTTACCACAGCATAAACGCCGTGGAGCCTGGCAAAAGTGAATTGTACAAGGGAAGCAACGAGCTCTATCTCACCATCCAGGCTACCGAACTGCGCATTCGCGGAACAGATGTGAAGCTCGTAACGCTTCAGAACATCCAGCCTGAATTACAGAAGCAGGAACTTGAAGCATGGCAGAACCTGACACGCGTGCTGCGGCACGAGATCATGAATTCGATTACGCCGATTTCTTCGCTTACGTCTACGCTGCGCGAGATACTGGATCATGAAATGGAAAGGAAAGGCGAAAACTACGAGCTTAAGGAAGAAGGCGCCGACGATCTGCGCGAAGGCCTTGCAACCATTGAAAACCGAAGCAAAGGCCTGATCAAATTTATTGACGCTTACCGGGAGTACACCTCGCTTCCAAAGCCGAACCTGAAACCCGTGAAGCTTAAGGAAATGATCGACAAGGTCGCACACCTGATGAAAAATGAATTGAAAAAAACTGATATCCGGTTCGAATATGGGTGCAGCTCTGACTATCTCGTTATCCAGGCCGACGAGGAAATGATCGAACAGGTTTTGATCAATTTATTGAAGAACGCAAAGGAAGCGCTGTCGGAAACTGTGAATGCCGAGTTGAAGCTTCTGGGGAAATACGAGGATAACGTCATCAAGATAGAAGTGATAGACAACGGTCCGGGTATCATCAAGGAAGCGCTCGATCATATTTTTGTTCCTTTTTACACGACGAAAAGAACCGGATCGGGAATCGGGTTGAGCCTGTCCCGTCAGATCATGCAAATGCACAACGGATCCATCACCGTTGAATCGGAACCGGACGTGCAAACAATCTTTACGCTTCGTTTTTAAACGCTGAAGGAGCCGCTCCAGCCCCTTCAGTGATTAAAAATTCCCGTTCAGTTAAAATCAGCGTTTGACAAGCCGTCGTGTTTCGGACTTCCCGTTTGCCGTGATCCTGATAAAATACAGTCCGTGTTCCAGGGCGTCGCCCAATGAGTGAGTTTCATCGGACCTCAATCCTTCATATCGCGCTTTCACCTGACCATTCAGGGAATAGATCACGACATCAAAACGATCGCCTTTGAGTTTATCCAGCGTTAACTGGAAATCTGTACTAAATGGATTGGGGTAAGTTCCAAACGCTCCTTTTAAACCATCTTCGTCCTGCGATAAGGCATCACCACTCCGCAACGTTGAGGCAAGCTCTTCACAGTCAGCTGTCGGCGCATCGGAGGCATCCAGACTGAATAATTCTGTTCCGACCTGATTCGCATATGCACTAAAGATGACTTTGTTATTGAATTTCATCAAATTTCCCGGATAGATCACGTCCAAATCGCCCGAGTTCTTTATTGCAAATGTTCCGCATGCCGTTCCATCGGTGCGGCCAAGCCATTGCGCGCCTTCAAAGTAGAGAATATCGTCTACAACGACACTTGTGTTTCCACCTCTATTGTCTTCCAATTCAGTGATGGCCGATGTCCCCGCCGCTGTTCCATCGGTGGCCCACAGAACTGTCTCGTAACCAGGTGCCGAGCGCACCAGCACGTGCGTCTTGCCATGATACTCGGTCAGGATGTCCACTTGATAAGCGTTCGGAAAAGTACGCACGAGTGATGTGCCCGCGGAAGTTCCGTCCGTCTGATAAAGGGACTGGCTGCTCGTCGTATGCCGTACGATAAAATACAACCGGTTACCACTGACGGTGACATTGGCAAAGTTGATGACCGGCTCCGATAGAAACTCCTTTATAATGACCGTCCCGGCATTCGTGCCATCGCTACGGTACAACGCTAACCCGCCGCCATAGCGACGCGCAACGAAGAAAAGTTGATTATTGAATGACGTAAGGTATCTCGGTTCACTTCCAGAGGAACCTGGTATTATGTCCTTTACCAAAACAGTTCCGCCTTCAGTTCCATCGCTTTTCCATAACTCCTCTCCCGCAGACGTGAAGGCGGTGAAGAATAGTGTGCCATTCACGTTGGTCAGGGAATTTGGCGAACTTCCAAACGCTCCCGGGTTGATGTCTTTTACGACCACAGTTCCTTCAGGGGTTCCATCGGATTTCCACAACTCAAAACCCGATCCGCCGGTGTTTGCAGAAAAATATGCGTGGCCTCCGACCGCTGCAATCTGTGACGGATTAACTGCACTTACCATTGATGTTCCTTCCGGAGTTCCATCCGACTTCCAAAGCGTGCTGTTGTTGTCAAAAAATAACAGGCCACCGGCGGCAACGAGTCGCCTCACGAAACCGCTCGCAATTTGTTCCGTGCCCGCATTTGTCCCATCCGTAGACCACAACCCTCCGCCAGGATTCTCGGAGTCGGTCGTGAAATATAACTTACTGTTGAAGTGCACAAAATTTTGCGGGTTGGAAGCGTCTGTATACGTTGCAATGTTCACGAATGGCATAGTCCCCCCGGCGGTACCATCACTTTTCCAGATCAGTTGATCACCGAAACTATCAGGCCCGATAAAGTACATTGCTGACGTCCCCGTGATTTCGTAGCGGCCAGATGAACCGGCACCGAAAACAATGACATCTGCAGCCGATGTGCCTTCTATCTTCACGAGCGTCATGTCGTATAACGATCCAGAATTAAACGGAAAGTCGATCACATAGAAGGCATTTTGAAATTCAAAAAAGTTAAGAACTGAGTAATGGTCGCCGATGTTCCGCATGAACATTGTTCCTGCTTCCGTGCCATCGGTAACATAAAGATCTTCCCCGAGAACAAAGTACAAGAGCCCGTTATTGCCAGCAATTCCCAACAGCCACTGAACGCCATTATATTTTCCAGGATTTATATCTTTAATCAGTGACGTACCCGGAGCAGTCCCATCACTGGTCCAGAATTCCGTGCCATGAACGCCATTGTTCGCAGCAAAGTAAAGTGTTCCATCGGAGTCGATGAAGTGCTTCGGATAGCTGCCAGCCGCACCGGGGTTGATATCCA
>CBKWFZ010000264.1:0-5788 GCA_966673785.1 uncultured bacterium | reverse complement strand
TGGACAGAATGTTGAGGAAACTGAAAATCATCAGTGAAGTGAACCGACCCTCAGATCCGTCACTGATCCGACTGAAATCCGAGATCGATCTGGTCATTGCCGAACTTGAAGATCTTATCCGCCAGAATGGCGCCAGCCTGCACGTTGACTGTGCGGAATCTGTTTCGTTTTACGGACATCGCGATTTGCTGTATTTTATTCTTCTAAATCTCGTCGAGAACGGAATTTTCTTCGCCGGCGTGCGTTCCGGAATGCGGCCCGAAGTTACCATCAAGGCAATCCTCCAATCGGGTTCTGTTCAGATCTCCATCGTCGACAATGGCATTGGTGTTCCGGAGAATATCCGGGACCGGGTGTGGGATATGTTTTACATTGGCAATGAGTTGTCCCGCGGTAACGGGCTGGGTCTTTACATTGTGCGCAAGTCTGTCCAGGCGATGGGTGGATACATTTCGCTTGAGTCTGTGGAGGGCAAGTTTACGCGTGTGATTCTTGTGATACCTGTCACCGCGGTGGATGTGCCACTGCAAACGAATTCGGAAAGTTTGAAGAAGCTTCAGCTATCTGAATAGATATCTACTGCTTCAGTTGTTTGTGATTATTGTCCTGATGGTGACTGACTACGGTCATTTTTCCGCGGTGCACGCGACTCGACATTCGCATGGTAAAAATCAATAACGCCATGCTTACGCGAATAGGAAATATAAGCCAACAACTGTTAGCTTATGGAAAGTCCGGAGAGAAACGTGAAAAAGATTCCTCCTGTAAACTGGCTTCCCTCAAAGCAGGTGAAAAAGCCAGAAAGTTGATGCGATCGATTATGTCGGATTTTCCGGCAGACGATGAATTCTTTTCACATAATTTTGATTGAGCAGTCTTCCTGCCGGTAGGAGTACCGGCAGAAGTTCTGTTTAGTTCTGTTTACTGACCGATCAGTTTTTTCTTTCGATTTCTCTGAGGTTTTCCAACTTTTTATGGGCAAGAAAGCCGTTGATGTCCTCGAAGTGTTCGCGGATTCTCTTGTTACCAAATTCAAAAACCTTACCTGCCAGTCCATCGAGGAAGTCCCTGTCGTGTGAGACTAGGATCAACGTTCCATCAAACGCCTTGAGTGCATCCTTGAGGATATCTTTCGTTTTGATGTCGAGGTGATTCGTAGGTTCATCAAGGATGAGCAGGTTTACGGGCTGCAGAAGCAGTTTAATCATCGCCAGACGCGTCTTCTCGCCGCCGGAGAGATAGCGCACTTTCTTCTCAATCGTGTCTCCGCTGAACATAAAAGCTCCCAGAATGTCTTTTATTTTTGTACGGATGTCGCCCTCTGCGATATAGTCGATGGTTTGAAAAACGGTGAGTTCCTCGTCAAGCTGGGATGCCTGGTTTTGAGCGAAGTAGCCGATGAGGCAGTTGTGTCCAAGCTGAAGTTTTCCTTCATAGTCGATCTCGCCCATGATGGCTTTTACGAAAGTCGATTTTCCTTCGCCGTTCTTTCCAACCAGCGCAACTTTTTCGCCTCGCGCTATGGTGACGTTCGCATCCCTGAACACAACGTGATCGCCGTAGCTTTTTCCCAGCCCTTCCGCGATAACGGGATAGCTGCCTGATTTTGGCGCGGGCGGAAATTTAAGATTCAGCGCCGATGTGTCGACCTCGTCAACCTGAACAAGCTCCATTTTTTCGAGCATCTTCACGCGCGATTGCACCTGCAATGTTTTTGAATACGTGCCTTTGAATCGTTCGATAAATGCGGTGATTTCTGCAATCTCCTTTTGCTGATCGTCAAAGTGCTTTTGCTGCTGCTCCCGGCGCTCTTTCCGCAGTTGCAGATAATGCGAGTAGTTGGTCTTGTAGTCGTAGATCCTGCCCATCGTCACTTCAATGGTCCGGTTCGTAAGGTTGTCAACGAACGCTTTGTCGTGACTGATCACAATCACTGCTTTAGCGCTCGTCTTCAGAAATTCCTCCAGCCATTGCACGGATTCAATGTCGAGGTGATTCGTGGGCTCGTCAAGCAGGATGAGATCCGGTTTCTGTAACAGAATTTTTGCGAGTTCAATGCGCATCCGCCATCCTCCGCTGAACTCCTGGGTTGGACGGGTAAAATCGCTTCTCACAAAACCCAGTCCCATCAGTGTTTTTTCGACCTCAGCGTCGAAATTTATTTCCTCAATTGAATAATACTTTTCGCTGAGTTCTGAAACCTGTTCTATGATTTTCGAGTACTCTTCGGATTCGTAGTCGGTTCGCGTTTCAAGTTGCTGGTTCAACTCGTCGATCGCTTTTTTCATGTTCAGAATTTTCGAGAACGCCTTGGAGGCCTCTTCGAAAACCGTCGCGTTGTCTTCCGTCAGCAGGTGCTGGGGCAGATATGCGATCACTGCGTCCTTTGGCGCTGAGACTTTTCCACGCGTGGGTTTGTTAACACCCGCGATAATCTTGAGGAGCGTTGATTTGCCGGCTCCGTTTTTTCCCATCAGGGCTATACGGTCATTCTCGTTTATATTAAACGTAATGTTGCTAAACAGCGCTGAGCCATTAAATTCCACACTTACAGCATCTACTGAAATCATCTGTTCTGAAATAAGCCGGCAAAAATAGCATATTTTTGATATTTTGTTTCTGAAAGAGTAAAACAGCATAGTCGTGGAAACTGAAAGCGTAGCCAACTCATACAACGCATGGTCCGGCAGTTACGATGAAGACCGGAATGCAACGCGTGACATGGAGGCTCGTGCGCTGCGGGAGCTGCTCGCTGATGTGAATCCGGCCCGCGCCCTCGAAGCGGGTTGTGGAACCGGTAAAAATACGATCTGGCTCGCGGAGCAATCGAATGAACTAATTTGTATGGACATCTCGGAAGGGATGCTTGCCCGGGCCCGTGAGAAAGTCAGCCATACTAATGTGACGTTCGTTCATGGGGATCTGACGCGAGCATGGGGAGCGAATAGCGATTCCTTCAACCTTGTCGTTTTCAGCCTTGTTCTTGAGCACATCCCGGAATTCACGCATGTCTTTGCAGAAGCATTCCGCTGCCTGAAACCGGGTGGACTGATGTATGTTGGCGAGTTGCACCCGTTCAAGCAGTACCAGGGGTCGAAGGCGCGGTTTGAAACCGGTGCGGGCCTGCACACGATCGAATGTTATACCCATCACATTTCCGAATATCTCGACGCGGCGACCGGACGTGGATTTCACCTGACCCGCCTGAGGGAATTCTTCGATGACGACGGCACCACGCCACGGATACTTGCGGTCACATTTAGAAAGCCGTTTTAGGATCGGGTCTGCTCATTCGCTGCGTAACGTAGACGCCGGGTTGGCCGTGGCCGCCTTGAATGCCTGTGTACTAACGATGAGCAGCGTGAACAGGAGGGCTATCATTCCGGCGATTGGCAAGACCCAAACGGGAAAGCCAATCCGATACGGATAGCGCTCCAGCAGCGCTTCTGCAGCCCACCAGGCGATCGGTGTTGCGAGTAAGAAGCCCGTAACAACCAGCAACGTGAATTCGCGCGATATGAGCAACATGAGGTTTGAGACCGATGCACCCAAAACTTTCCGAATCCCGACTTCTTTCGTCCGTTGCTCGGCCGTGAAGGCTGCGAGTCCGAACAAGCCCAGTCCTGTTATGCATATCGCGAGCAAGGTAAAGATCGTGCTGAACTTGCTCATCAGGTTGATGCTGCTGAACTTCTTCGCGAATTCTGTGTCGACGAAGCTGTATTCAAACGGATAGGCGGGATTGTGCTTTCGAAATATTTCTTCGACAGCTTGCAGCGATTCCTGAAGGTCACGGTTTGCCGACAATCTGATCGTAACAGCGCCCACCCAGTCGGGGATTTTTACAATCAACATGGGAGCGACCTCCTGGAACAATGAACCCATCAGAACGTTATCGGTAATTCCGATGATCTCGCGCTTCGATCCCCAGAATGTGACAGTCTCGCCAATCGGATCTTCAAGTCCCATAACATCAATGCCCGCCTTATTGATGATGATAGCCGATGTGTCGCTCGGGAAGTCCTCGGAAAAATCCCGCCCCTCAAGCATGCGTATACCCATGGTCTTCGTGTAATCGTATTCCGTTGTTATCGTTGTAAATATTACTTTCAGATCCTCAGGCTTGCCTGGCCAATCGAGGAAATTGTTTGAATAAATATTCGTGATTGGGCTATTCGATTTTGTAACGGATTCAACAACGCCACTGGCGAGTAGTTCCTGTTTGATAGTTTTGTAGTTTCTGCCGATTTCCGCAGTATGATTTATCGTTATGAGATTCTCCTGATCGTATCCCAGCTCGCGGGCCCGCACGTGTTTTATTTGTTGCATCACCACGATGCTTACAACGACCAACACGATCGAGATCAGGAACTGCAAAACAACAAGTACTTTTCTGGGCGTCGTGGCGCCGGGGCCGATCCGGATCTTGCCTTTCAGCACTCGGGTGACATTGAAGGATGAGAGGTAAAATGCCGGGTAGCTGCCCGACACTACGCCCGTGATCAATATGACTGCACCCGCAAAAATCCAGAATCCGGATGAGAAGTAGTCAATTGAAAGATTTTTCTCAATTAACGTGTTGTACCATGGCAGAGAAAGTTCGGCAAGGATCAATGCCACAATGAAAGCGAAGGTGGAGATGAGCAGCGATTCACCGATGAACTGGAAAATGAGCTGCCTTCGTCCTGACCCAACGCTTTTGCGTATACCGACTTCACGCGCCCGGCGCTCCGAGCGCGCGGTTGCAAGATTCATGAAGTTGATGCAAGCGATGATCAGGATGAAAACTCCGATTAGACTGAACATGTTCACATAATCAGCCATTCCGCCCGACTCCTTTCCATTTTCGAAATTTGAGTAGAGTCGCCAACGCGTGACCGGATGCAAAAAGAACTCACGTTTGATATCGTTTTGCCCTTTTTCGGTAAGGAGATTCCGGATGTTGTCCTCCACGATCTCACGGGTTGCGCCCTCCTGCAACTGGACATACGCCGGCCACGAATAATTGCCCCAGTTTTCCCGGTTATTTTTCACCCATTCCGACTTCTCATAAAGGGAAAATGGAAGCAGAAAATCGAATTGAAATGTGGAGTTGTCGGGAACGTCTTTTAAAACACCGGTTACCTTTAGCTCTTCGGCGTTATCGAGCCGCATAACTTTACCGATTGGATCTGCGTCGCCAAAAAAGGCCCGTGCGGTCGATTCGGAAATTACGATCGATTGTGGATCGTCGAAGACCTGGTCCGGCTGTCCCTGCAGGAGTGGAAACGTGAACATTAGCAGAAATTCGTCCGTAACGTAAAACGCTTTCTTGTTGAACCGCGTGTCGCCGACAGTTAGCAGATGTTCGTTGCCCCAGTCCGTGGTGACGGCATACTTGATGTGACTGTCCCTGACACGAATTCCTTCAGCTGCCGGTAGAGGCGCCGAGGTCCAGGAGCTTATCTTTCCGTCAAAATGTGCGTTGATCCACACCTGGTAAACACTATTGCGGTTTTCATGAAACCGGTCAAACGAAAGTTCATGGGTGACCCAAAGGGTTATCAGGATACAACAGGCAATTCCGACGGCAAGACCAAAAATGTTTATAAAGGAGTAGATCACGTTCCGGCGGATGTTTCGGAGGGCGATCAGGAGGTGATTCTTAAGCATGTCCCTTTTTTCATAGAGACTTACCTGATAAAAAAAGGTTGCTCTGCGGCAGGCGATTTTTTTTCTGTCTGATTTCACAACGCTTTCATGTGCTGACATGTGCGGGTAACGGGTAATCTTTTTATTTTTCCGGAAG
>CBKWFZ010000263.1:0-5790 GCA_966673785.1 uncultured bacterium | reverse complement strand
AACCCATGTACGCATGAGCGCACCCGGCGCAACGGCGACCTGGTCCTCCGAAGTGCCAATAAGCGCTTCGAACATTATGCCTCCTCCGCGCGCAGTTGTGGCGGACTGGTCGTACAGGGATGCAATCAGCGGCCTCGCCGGCAGTCCGTACCTGGCGCGATCGGTTGGGCTGATCAGCTCGCGACCCGCGTCATAACCAACAGCAGGTACCCACGAACCGTCGAAAGAAGTCGCATTCGCCGTTACGGACAAATCCACGCCACCTTCCCGGAAACCGCGTGGCTCTTTGTAAACCTGGAATTCGAGTTCCAACGTATCGCCTGGCTGCAGCGGGTCCCGTAAGGTGTGAACTTCATGTCCAAGTTTTTCGTCGGCGAGCACACGACTCGCCGATCTCCCGAAACGGATATAGCCTGTTTTAGCAGCATGAGAAGTCGTTATATGGATGGAATCAACGGGTACCGCGTTCCGGTTTACGAGAGAATAGAGGCCTTTAATTTCAACGCGTTGCTCCCGGGGATAAATTTCGATGTGCAATTTCGTCGCGACAAGCTGTGGCTCCGGGGCGTCCTTGTAATGGCCATAGCGACGTTCATATTCTGCCTGGCGTTCCTTCATGTCGCCGGTGCTCAGATATTCGTTGAGGATGTTCGTGTTGTAAAAGATGAATCCGCCAATGACGAAAATGCTCACAATTGCCGCGCCGCCTAACCATAGGGTAGTATCACGAAGACGCAGTCGCGCTGAATGAAGTCGGGCCAGTAAGCTGTTTTCGCGACCGCGAACCCACATGAGCCTCCCGGAAACCGCGAATAGTATGGCCCATGCGATCCAGTACAGCTTGAACCAAAGCCAGGGCAGGAGGGACGACCCAAATCCGCGCATGTCGGTATATGACCAGTGTGGACCGGCGCCGAAGACAAGTAAATTATGCTCAATGCCAAACATTGGCGACATCGCGATGTACACGAATATTGTCACCGCGATGAGGTGGCCAAGGTATTTGTGGTTCACGACAGCGTGGACGATCAACACGATAAGTGCAAAAAGGAGATATTCGGTGAGTTGCAACCCGAACATGATCTTCACGTACAACGCCAGCTCGATATTTTCGAATCCCATCAGCAGTTGGGCCAGAATGCCGGCGCCGGTTTGAGACGCCGTAAACACCGCCAGGAGGACGCTGATGCCAAGAAATTTCCCCAGCAAAGGTGTCCACTCAGATCCCGGGAATGCGTCCGTGATTTCGGCAACGCGGGCATCGCGCTCCCGCCATACGAGCTCGCCGGCGAAGAAGATGATCAATCCCGGAACAATCACCCACCGGCTCAATTCGTCGGCCAAAGGGGCGATAAGTTCGGTAATGACCCGGATGGTTGTGGGCGCGAGTTGTGCGCCGCCCCATGACATCTGGTCGATGACAACGGGGATTGTTAGCAACGGTATGCCTATTAGCATACCCAGCCCGGCCGGACTCCCGGCTACCGATCGGAATGAGGCCGCCGCTATGGTGAAGATCTGACGCGGCACGGTGGAAAGGCCGGAGCTTACAGGAGCTGTTTCAAATTTCTCACCCTCGGATTGGATCGTCAACTTCCTGCGTTTGTCTGACCTGAAAAGCATCGGAAACTTCAAGACGCGAAATTTAAGCCCGAATTCGCGCTGTACAGGATGCGCAAAACGGAACGCCCCGTAGGCGTACGTGAGAACCGCGAGTCCAACGGTGAGCCACAGCGCACGATTAGCCAGGATCTGTCCTTCAAATGAAAGTAACCGTGTTGCTTTTTCGGTTGTCGTCCAAAGCCGCGCCAGCTCTTCGACGATAAAACGAATACCTACAGGATCGAGATATTTTCCCCAGCTGTAGTGAAAGAGCACCGCCGAAGCGATGAAGAACCCCATAAAAAGCAGTAAGAAACTTCCTATGTATGCGGACATGGCCCGTCCGTTGCGCAGGGCAATAGCGAACTGAATCGCACTCGCAAAAAAGGCATTTGGCAGGGCGATAAAAGCGTAAGCGGTTAGATAGGCCATTGGTTGAAAGGGCCCGATTACTCCCGGTGTTACGCCGGGTAAATGATATCCGCACGCGATTCCTGTCTGTACGCCAAGCAGAATGACTGCATTAATGACCACCGTTGCGGCAAATCGCCCGCCGAGATATTGCATTTTTGAAATGGGAGCGGAGTAGATCAGGGGATGCATCGCCGACGCCCTGTCCCGGGCTGCGGCTTCACCGGCAATCGCAGCGCCGGCAACGAGCCAGATCAACCCCCCGAAAACAGTAGCCCCGGCAATGAGGAAGGGTGTGTTTAACGCAAAGTCGGCGTAAACTGCATCTGCAATGTAATTCACTCTCACGAAGAGAAATCCGAATACTATGAGCGAAAGAAAAATCAGCCACGGCCACGGTTGTCGTGTCTGATAGGACAGCTCAAAACGAAATACTTCGGTAAATCTCATCACCCGTTTTCGTTTTATAAAATCTCTGTCTGCTTGTAATGACCTGCCATGGCGCTGAAGTATACGTCCTTCAGATCGGGCGTGACGGGTTCGAACGCCGGTGGTTGTTCCTCGCTGTAAACGTGAACTACGGTGCGCCCGCCGAGTAACTTTGTTGAGATTGTCTTGTATTCCCTTGTCAGGCGTTCGAGCTCGTTTTTGTCGACGATCTTGCGCCAGATTCGGAACTTCAGGCCCTCAATTGCCGTCGCGGGTTCCGATTCATGCACGATTGTGCCTTTGTTGATGATTGCCATTCGCGTGCAAAGCTCACTGACGTCTTCGACGATGTGTGTTGATAGTAGTACGACGCTGTTTTCGCCTAATTCACTTAAAAGATTGAGGAACCGGACGCGTTCGGCGGGATCCAGGCCTGCCGTTGGTTCATCGACGATCATGAGCCTCGGGTTGCCCAGCAATGCAACAGCAACGCCGAATCGTTGACGCATCCCACCGGAGTAGCCGCCCAGTTTTTGTCGTCTTACATCCCAGAGATTGGTCTTCCGCAGTAACGCTTCAACTACCTCACGGCGGGATTTTCGCCGGCTAAACCCCTTCAGGATCGCGAAATGTTCCAGCAGATCTTCGGCGCGAGCCTTCGGATACACGCCGAATTCCTGCGGCAGGTAACCCAGTGTTTTCCGGACTTCGTCTTTCTCTTTCAGCACATCGATTATGCTTCCATTCCGGGGCGGACCGGAGCCGGTCATGACCGGTGGCTCAAACAGGTGTATGGAAGGGGATGGTGTTCCCGCTTCAGCCGAAGTGGAGTCGGGATCCTGCAACGTTGCCAATATGCGCATGAGGGTCGATTTGCCGGCACCATTAGGTCCAAGCAGTCCGTACATCCCGTTGGGAATAGTGAGGGACACATTGCTGAGTGCCTTGACTCCGTTGGGATACGTTTTCGAGATGTTCGTGATCTTGAGCGTCATTTGTTTGCTTGTTGAGTAATCTTTCCGACAACGGGACAAAGGTAAACAAGGCACTTTGTATTGCAAAGTACTTTGGTTGTATAATTTCTTGCGCGGCGCGATACAGTACGAAGTCCTAACCTGAAAGGCGGGTTGTGACCAAGGATCACCGCCCGTTGCCCTTTTTTTACTTAAATTGACGGCATTCGTTAAAATGAGAAGGGTGAAAACTGTATTGATCATCGATGATGAAGAAAAACTCCGCAACCTGATGGCCCGCATCATCGGCCTTGAAGGATATGATGTGGTACAGGCAGCCGACATGAAAAGCGCCTTCAGGAAGCTGGAGCAACAGCCTGTTGATGTGGCAATCTGTGATGTAAAACTTCCCGATGGCAATGGGGTAGACATCACCAAAAAAATCAAAGACGAATATCCGTTCACGGAAGTGATTCTGCTTACGGCCTATGGGAATATCCCGGATGGTGTACGGGCGATCAAGAACGGTGCATTCGATTACCTGGTAAAGGGTGATGATAACAATCGCATCATACCGTTACTGGGCCGTGCAATGGAGAAAGTGCAACTCGCAAGACGCATCAATCAACTTGAAAAACAGTTAGGCGGGAAACATACTTTCGAAAATATTATCGGAGATTCAAAAGCGATACGGGATGCAATTGATCTGGCAAAAAAAGTCGCAGATACAGATACTGTCGTGTTGCTAACCGGTGAAACCGGAACAGGCAAAGAAGTCTTTGCGCAGGCTATTCACCAGGCAAGCAAACGTAGCAAGGAGAGTTTTGTGGCCGTAAACTGTTCTGCATTTAGTAAAGACTTGCTCGAAAGTGAAATGTTTGGTCATAAAGCCGGGGCGTTTACAGGTGCCACGAAAGATCAGAGCGGACTGTTTGAGGAAGCCAACAACGGCACCATCTTTCTTGACGAAATCGGTGAAATGGCTTTAGACCTGCAAGCCAAGATACTCCGCGTATTGGAAACAGGTGAGTTTTTCAAGGTTGGCGAAAGTAAAGCTACCCGCGTCAATGTACGGGTAATTGCAGCCACAAACCGCGACTTGCCGAGAGAAATTGAAGCCGGACATTTTCGTGAAGATTTGTTTTACAGGATTTCTGTCTTTCAAATCAAACTTCCTGCTTTACGCGAACGGGTATCAGATATTGAGCCGCTCACCAATCACTTCGTACGCACCTTTTCTGAAAAGACCAACAAGCAGATCAAGGGTGTCTCTGACGAATGTCTACTGGCCTTAAAACTTCATACCTGGAAAGGAAATATTCGCGAACTTAAGAATGTAATTGAGCGGGGTGTAATCTTATCTTCTGCGGGTGCGCTTGCTTTAGATTCTATGCCATCTGAGATTCAGCATTTGTTGACTCAGGAAGGCATATCCAAAAAAGGAAGGCAGCTTTCTGCTTTCGACCTGGCGAGTGCTGAAAAAATTCACATTCAAAAGGTCTTCAACTACGCCAATGGCAATAAAACTGAAACGGCCCGGTTGCTCAACATCGCCCTGACAACACTCTACCGAAAACTGGAAGAATACAACATTGGCTGAGTTAACCCTTTCAAAACGATAGTAGCAACCCTATCGTTTCGATAGTTCCTGCCTTCCGCAAGCTCAATTGCAAATTGTCCTAATTAACTGGTTATCAATCCTTTTTAGTTTTCATTCTCCTTACGGCACATGGCTTGACTTAGATGGGGCATGTTAAACAACGTAAACAATTCATCCTATGATGTCGGCATGTATGCTTGCAGTGGGACTTTTCCTTTATGCCCTGCTTTATCGATCAATTCTATGGTTTGAAAAGATCTGAAGACTATGATGATCCCTTTGTTAATCCTCTCAGCTGCCGTGTTTTTCTACATGATCTATGTCTTGTTGAAACCGGAGAAGTTCTGATCATGAACAAGCTTGATCTTAAAGAAATAGCGCGGGTCTTCATGATATTCCTAATCATTTACGGTTCGTTCCGGCTGGTGATCTGGCTGTTCGCGCTGATCTTTTGAAAGCAAATTATCACACTATGAATACAGAACTATTTGGTGTACTCGCGATGTATGCAATTGTGCTCTTGCTGGCGATTCCGTTAGGACGTTATATCGGCAAGATATTTAACTACGAAAAAACGTGGCTGGATAAAATTTTCAATCCGCTTGATCAGTTGTTTTTCAAACTCAGTAGTATTGATCCCAGCCGTGAAATGAATTGGAAAGATCATTTAGCGGCGCTACTCACCATCAATGCAGCGTGGTTTGTAATTTCTATGTTGACCCTGACCAATATGAGTTGGCTTCCGCTCAATCCGGATAGCAACCCCTCCATGAGTTGGGATCTTGCCTTCAATAC
>CBKWFZ010000262.1:0-5799 GCA_966673785.1 uncultured bacterium | reverse complement strand
TTTTTTTCGTTATGTGTGATTTCGTTTGCCTTGTCCATTGAAGCACGCTCACAACAGCTGGTTCTTTCCAGAAAAGCGCGTGTCATCGAGCGTTTTAATGTCGGCGATGAAATTCAATATGCCACGCTCAGACACGGTAAACGCAAAGGAATACTGTCTTCTATCACCGCCTTCAATCTGGTCATTGACAACGACACGGTAAAAGTTGCCGATGTCAGGCGGATCGGCGCCGTCAACTCGCGAAAAGATGCGTTGTGGGCGGCGCGAGGATATAAGGTTGCGCTTGCCGGTGTACTGCTCGGCCTTGGTGACCTGATCACCGTCACCGTTGTTCAGGATAAAGAATACGAACCCGACAAGGCTGTGTTGATCGTTTCAGCCGGACTGATATCGGCAGGTACCATTATGATCATGTCAGATGCGCTTACGCGAATTAATCGTAGTAACAGATTAAAAGTCGTCGATATTGAATCTGAGCTTTACAGGAAACGGTGAGCGAAGAATCTCCCGCGTTGCCTATCTTTATGCGATGGCTCAGGCATTGTTCGGCGCAACTATTTTTTTGATTTCGTTTTTCATCACGGTGAACGTTTCGGCTCAGCAACAGCTCATCGTGATGAAAGGTGAAAAGGTATTGCTACGGTTAAATCCCGGCGACGAAATCACGTTTTCCCTCAAAGGCTCGCGCCAGGTACGACGTAGCTATGTGAACAATCTTTCCGATACATCGGTCACGGCGCATGATACGGTCATCCCCCTTTATAAATTTGATCGTATCTACTTTAAGCGGGGTTCCTTCGCCAATGTGATCGGCGGGTTACTCGTAACCGGTGGTTTGGGATATTTTCTTGTTGATCAGATCAACGTGGTCCTAGTGCATGGTGAATCAGCAAATCTGAATGACGACGTGACAGCCGCTTCGGTAGCAATGGTGGGTATCGGACTGCCTTTGTTCCTGATAAAGAAAAAGTATTGCCGGATAGGGGGGAAATACCGTTTGCGCGTTGTGGATGAACGTTCCGGGTTTTACCGGCCCGATCTCAGGCAGTCGGCGTTTGATTAACCGAAAACACCGGTATATTTGCACCTTTAAATTTAATTTTCACCAAATGACAACAGATCAATTGAAAGATTTGAAGGCTCGTGTTAGCGCCTTGAGGAGGTATCTTTGACTACGATCGTAAGATTGTTGAAGTAAAAGATGAAGAGCTGATCACCCAGCAGGCCGAATTCTGGAATAATCCAAAGCAGGCGGAGGTGATCCTTAAAAATATCAGAACAAAGAAAATCTGGACGGACTCTTTCGACAACGTGCGCAAGCTTCTTGACGACCTCGAAGTTTTGAACGAGTTCCATGAAGCCGGCGACGTAGGTGATGAGGAACTGGATCGCGAGTTTCTGAAGGTCAGCCGTGCCGTTGAGGAACTTGAGTTCAAGAAGATGCTGAGCAAGGAAGAGGACCAGCTCAGCGCCGTAATTGAAATCAACCCCGGAGCAGGCGGAACTGAAAGTCAGGACTGGGCTGACATGCTCAACCGCATGTATATCATGTGGGGTGAAAAGAGCGACTACAAGGTAACTCAGGTCGACTATCAGGTCGGGGAAGTAGCCGGAATCAAAAGCGCGACCCTTGAACTGGATGGTCCGTTCGCATACGGCAAGCTTAAGAGCGAGATCGGCGTGCATCGCCTTGTTCGCATTTCACCGTTTGATTCCAACGACCGCCGCCACACGTCCTTTGCGTCCGTGTTTGTCTATCCGAAAGTTGACGACTCGATTGAAATTGAAGTGAATCCGGCGGATGTTGAAATTCAGACGTCGCGATCCGGCGGAGCAGGTGGCCAGAACGTCAACAAGGTCGAAACGAAAGTTCAGCTGACACACAAACCGACGGGGATCGTTATTGTATGTCAGGTTGAACGATCGCAGCATGCCAACCGCGAGAGGGCCATGCAGATGCTTAAATCAAAATTATACCAGCTTGAGATTCAGAAACGCAACGCGGAGCGCGACAAGATAGAAGCTGGCAAGATGAAGATCGACTTTGGTTCACAGATCCGAAATTATGTTCTCCATCCGTACAAACTTGTAAAGGATGCGCGGACAGGTGTCGAGCGACACGACGCGCAGTCGGTGCTCGACGGTGATCTCGATGACTTTATTAAGGCGTTTTTGCTGGGAGCGCAGGAACAGCCCCAGGGATGATAAATCTGAATGAAGGTCATGTCGAGAAGGACATGACCTTTTTACTTATCGATCGGAAAAAAAATTAAACCACTTTTCAAATTGAACGCTGATCTGTATTCGAAGCATTTCTGGTTGCTTTGTCTCAGTTCGCTCCTGTTTTTTGCCAGCTTCAACATGATCATTCCGGTGTTGCCCGCGTATCTGTCGGAACTCGGCGCACCACAACTTAAGGGTCTCATCATCGCGCTGTTTACAATCACGGCATTAATATCAAGACCGTTCAGCGGAAAACTTGCAGACAAGATCGGCCGCATACCGGTTATTTTTTTCGGAGCCTTTGTCTGCATCATTTGCAGTTTTATCTATCCATGGCTTTCCACAGTATCGGGTTTGTTATGGCTGAGATTGTTCCACGGCTTCTCTACCGGTTTTACACCGACAGGACAGACGGCATACCTTGCCGACATCATCCCCGCCGAAAAACGCGGCGAAGGTATGGGCATCCTGGGGACCGCGAATTCCGTTGGCATGGCGGGTGGCCTGGCAGTTGGTGGATGGCTTGAGCATCTTTATGGCAGGGACCAGGTGTTTTTCGTTTCGTCAGGGTTCGCGTTGTTCTCCGTTCTCGTGCTCGCGGGAATTAAGGAAACGCTCAACGACAAACAACGACTGAGCCGGCATCATTTTAAGATCAAACGTGCTGACCTTTTCGAACCGCGCGTGCTTGCACCCTGTGTCGTCATGTTACTTGCCGCCTATGCGTACGGCGCCGTAGTCACGCTGCTTCCCGATTACAGCGAAGACCTTGGCATGGAGAACAAAGGTCTTCTGCTAACGGTGTTTACGATCGCTTCCCTGGCGGTTCGACTTATCGGAGGAAAGGCATCCGATCGCTGGGGGCGGAAACCTGTGCTCCGGGTTTCGGTGCTCTTGATTGCCGCGGCGATGATCATGCTTGCGCTGACGGATCTCCGCGGTGTCGTAATCGCCGCCATCGTTCTTTACGGGTTCAGTCACGGCGCTACGTCACCAACCTTGCTTGCATGGGCTACCGACCTGAGTGATCCTGAACACAAGGGCCGCGGCGTAGCTTCGTTGTACATCTTCATGGAGCTCGGCATTGGACTGGGCGCATTCATTTCCGGGTATCTGTACGCGGACAAAACGGAGAACTTCTTCATCGCGTTCAGCGTCTGTGCAGCGTTGTCAGTTGCGGCGTTTCTCTATCTGCTGTCGGTCAGGCGAACCATTGTCACCTAGACTCAAGGCATGTAAGGTGGAATGATTAGTTTTCGCTGTGCGCGATTGTGCGCAGTTCATTACCTTGCCTGAATGAAACGAATTACCTGGATCCTGTTTCTTGCTGTTTCCATCGGAGAACTTGTCTCCCAGTTCATTGATACGGGCTGGATTCATCACGTCTGCAAGCCGCTTATTATGGCTTCTTTGGGCGCTATCTATCTGTATTCAGTACCAGCTGAACGCCGCTCATGGATGGTCATCGGCGCCATATTCTTTTCTTTTCTCGGTGACAGCCTCCTCATGTACGATCAGGTTGCAGAAATCTACTTCATGGCCGGCCTCGGCGCCTTCCTCGTAGCTCAGCTTTGTTACCTGATGGCGTATCGTCAGCACCGCAGCAATGAAACGGCAAATGCCTCGCTGAACGTACAGCGCGTAAGGCTTGCGTTTCCGGTAGTGCTTGCAGGAACGGGACTGGTCTTCGTGCTCTACCCGAGGCTTGGAGCGCTGCAGATTCCGGTTATGCTTTATGCGCTTGTGCTGGTGCTGATGGTATTATCTGCCCTTGGCCGACTGGGACGAACTGAAAATGCAAGCTTCTGGATGGTGTTTTCAGGTGCTGTTTTCTTTATGGTATCGGATTCACTCCTGGCGATAAACAAGTTTCTTCACCCGATCAACGGCGGAGGTTTCTGGATCATGCTAACCTATATCGGAGCCCAATACCTGATCATTACCGGTCTTATTAAACACGCCACAGCACAGCGAGCGTAGAAGGGTTCCTAGAATTCGAATGCGTCGACCTTTTCGTGACGGCGAAGAAACGCGTTAAATTCGTTGAGCACTTTTTCGGGACCGCGAACTTCAACAAAGAGAATTGTATTAAAACCGTCCTTGAAGTCCCTTTGCTTGCCCGACTTCAGCTTTAAGCGGCTGATCTCCCTGTTCACATCATCAAAAAGCGTTTGAAATCCAACGTACGTTATCCGGTACACGCGGGACTGGTGCATTTTTTCAATGCGTCTGGTGATTGGCTGCAGAGCACTCAGAACCATGATTACAATGACGCTTCCGGCCATGGCTATGAAATACTCACCGGCTCCGATTGCCATTCCAAGCGCGGCGGAAATCCAGATTGTAGTTGCGGTAGTAATCCCGGAGATAGTAAGGCCATCCTTGAAAATGACCCCGGCTCCGAGAAAACCAATACCGGTAATGATATTCGAGGCCACGCGATCAGTTGAGTCCGGGTCAAGCTTCAGGGACACCAGGGTGAACAGCGTCGAACCGAGACAAATCATGATCATCGTTCTCAGACCCGCGGCCTTGCTGTGATATTCCCGTTCGAATCCGATGACGGCCCCGACGACAAACGACACCAGCATCCGGATGAGTATTTCAACGTCAAAATCAATAAGTTCCATAGACAAAAAAGGCGGAGCAAACGCTCCGCCTAATTTATCAATTAAAATGTCCTGCCATAGTTACATTTTTCTGACTTTTCCGCTTCCCGAAGCGGAGCTATGAACTTTGGACGGATTTCCGCGGTAGGCTACAGTGCCGCTTCCTGAAATATTGGCGTCGAGTTCATCCTTGACATAAATCTCTACGTCGCCGGAACCTGAAATCCGAATGTCACAGCGCTCTGCTTCCAGGTCGGCGCCCAGAACCTTGCCCGAGCCACTGATGGTAGTCCGAACACCTTTGACCTTTCCCCGCGCTTCAATCTTCCCGGATCCGGAGATGCTGAAGTCAGCATTTCCTGCGATTGACATATCGAGAATCACCTTTCCGGAACCGCTTACATTACTCTCAAAACTACGCCCGGAGCCATTAACGATAAGGTCGCCCGATCCTGAAACATCGGCCTGTATATCTCCATTCGCCTGGACATCCAGTTTCAATGATCCTGATCCGCTGACCTTCAGGTCCAGATTGCCGGTAGTGAATTTCGATTCTCCAATTAAATCCCCGGATCCGGCAACGCTGACGCCTTCAAGGTTTTTCACAGTGATGTAAACAGTAGCTCTTTCTTCGTTTCTCCAGTTCCACTTGTCAGGAGTCTGAATTTTCAGTGTTGAACCATCGACCTCCGTTTCGATCATTTTCAGAAGGTCTCTTGATGCTTCAATTTCCACGCTTTGCGTATTGCCCTGGCGGAGGTAAACCTTACCCGGGATGCGGAACGCTATTTTCGTAAACGTATCAACATTCCTTTTCTCACGGTTTTGCGCGAAAAGGGTCGTAAAACCTGTCAGAAGGACGAGCAGGATGGCAATTTTTTTATTCATATTGGATCATGTTTGCAAAAGAGACATCGCTGGGGAGGCAAGGGTTGCACCGTGTGCAATAATTTTTGAGTGCTTTTGA
>CBKWFZ010000261.1:0-5799 GCA_966673785.1 uncultured bacterium | reverse complement strand
CAACGGGTGGATTGCCGGTCTGTCGGCTCTGCTTATTATCGGCATTGCATTCGGCGTCGTGGTCGTCCAACGGGTACGGTACCGCAAAGAGTCGGAAAAGGCTGCCGCAGTGCTTGCCGAACGTGACCGCGGCGTTAAGGCGATCATCGACGCACAGGAGGACGAGCGCACACGTATTGCGCGTGATCTTCACGATGGCGTCGGAAACGAGCTGCTCGGGCTGCAGATGGAGGTCAGGAGGTTGCACAAAGTAGACGATACTATTCCGGATCTGGTCGTAGAACGCATGTCTGCCATTATCGATGAAGTGCGGAACGTCTCGCATGCGATGATGCCGAAGGTGCTGAGGGAATTTGGATGTGTTCCCGCGATTCAGGAAATGCTGGACAGAAGCCTGACGCCGGCAGGGATCCGCAACACTTTCGAGTTTCACAGGGCGGATAAGCGTTATGACCAAAGGATAGAAACCGCGGTGTATCGAATCGCGCAGGAATTGATCAATAATATTGTCAAACATTCGGGTGCGGACCGTGTAATGGTGCAACTTATTGAAACCGCGAACACGCTTGTCTTGTTTGTTGAGGACAATGGAAGAGGTCTTAACGGACAAACGGGCACGGATGGTATCGGGATGTCCAACATACGAACCCGGCTCGCTGCGATCAACGGAGAAATTCACATGTCCGGTGGCCAGGAGTCCGGTATGGTTGCCTCCATTAGAATACCCCTTACATGACGACGAGCGTTTATAAACCGGAGATTGTTGTTGTCGATGATCATGAGGTCGTCCTCGACGGACTTATTCGGATTCTTTCCGGAATTGATGCAGTGGGTGAAATACACGCGGCCCGTGACGGTGAGGATGCGCTTCGTATCGTTGCTACGAACAAACGTATCGCGCTTGTGATCACCGACCTTGAGATGCCTCTCATGGGAGGTTTGACCTTGTTGACGAAAATCAGGAACAGTCATCCGCACGTAAGGGTACTCGTGCTGACGATGCACAACAGCGCAGCATTGATCCGCGAGGTCCTTAAGCTGAACGCGGATGGCTATGTGGTAAAGTCTGCGGACAGAACCGAGTTGGAACTCGCCGTCAGATCCATATTGGCGGGTAAACGTTACGTGCACCATAGCGTCGCCGAGCAACTCGCAGCCGAGGCGTCAGACAGGGTCGGCAACGATCCGCTCGAAGTTTTGACGGAACGCGAAAGGGAAGTAATGGCGTTAATCGCGCAGGGATTTTCGAACAAGGATATTGCTGACAAACTGTTCATTTCGGTCAAGACCGTTGATTCGCATCGCACCAACCTGATGCAAAAGCTGGACATTCATAACATCGCGGGCCTCACACGTCTCGCTATCCAGGCGAAACTTATCTGACCGCTGTACGGGATTAGGGTATTCACCTGAGATCAATTTCAGGTATTTGCCTCTGTTGCTGATGCCCGGTTTACGGTTGCTTTGTGTGATCATTTACAAATCCTCAAAGCAATGAAGAAGCAATTAATCAGAACACTGGTCGGATCTCTGATCACGCTATCGCTGGCGGCAAACGCGCAGCAGGTTCAGGAGTATGTCAGCAACACGAGCAAGGACAAGATCAGGAAGGGAATTCAAATTACGCAGAAACCCGTCGTCGCCGGTGGTTTTGGCGACGGACATGGGAGAAACCCGGTGCTTACGAACCGCTCTCAGGTCCCTGATACAATCGGGATCATTTCGTTGTACATCAACGATTTTGGTACCGTCAAGGAAGGGCCATACAGCATCTCATCGTACTGGATTTCTCCCGACGGGGGCAATCAAATAGCCAACACGTTAGTTCAGCAGGTAATGGCACCGTTGAAAGAAGCCTTCAGAAAGCAGGGCGTCGTTCTTCTTGACCCGACCGAATATCTGAATACACCTGCCAAGCGGAAGTATTATTACGATACGTTCACTCCTAAAGTCAGCAGGCTTGCAAAATTCCTGAGCAATATCGAGACGAAGCATGTCGATACATCCGTAGGCGCAGATTTCTATAGGCCATTCGACATTTCTGTGTGCTGGGATGCGATCCGGGCCGAGTCGCTCGTGAATGACCTGGGCAAGAATCTCGGGCTTAAAGGTATGCTTACAGTCGCGTTCAACATGCAGACCGATGCCAGGACGATCAACATGCTTGGCATTCGGATGGCGTTGAACGGTCCGAATCCGATACCGAAAGAAGACAAAAAGTATGTTGCTCAGAACATGGGTAACGGCTATTATTTCGGTCAGATTTACGCCGACTGCAACTTTAATTTTCCGAAACCATTACTGGTAGGTCGTTATCATAATATCAAGAATAAGAAGAAGAGTTCGTCGGGTGTTCTCGACTCATACAAGGTAACGATAACAAAGTCTGCCGAGATCGGTCTCGATGTCAGTGGTACTGAAGTCGTCGTTGAAATCCTTTCCGAGAAGATGTTCGCGGAGATAAACGAGGCGATCGAAAAAGCTGCGCCAAAATACAGTAAACGTTAGCCGGTAGCAGCCCAAAGCAGAAAATTCCTCCGTCTACGCTTTGAGGCCTTTGAAGGAGGGTAAGGCTGTCTTAAAAGGGCGGCCTTTTTTCATTATGAACGGTTGGCGGAATTACACAAACGGGACCGCACGATCATCAGACCTGCAATGTGGACTACAAGAGGGTGAGAATCGTCCATTGGAATGAGGAAAATCTGCGTGATGCAAGGGATGTGTTACAAATGCAATACCGTAACATCATTATTTTCGTTAGTTTTGCCACGGATGAAATCGGCAGCAGCCATATTTTTTGCGATACTGTTCCTTGCTCAGGGGATGTTACCCGGCGACCTCGGCTGTGAATTAAGAAGAATTCCTAACCTGATAACGCATTACGAGGAACATCAGGCGCTTAACGAAGATTCGCTGTGGGAGTTCCTGGTGAGTCATTTCGTGGCTACCGAAAATCATACGGAAGATCACGGCGACGCCGATCATAAAGACCTTCCGTTTCATGGTGGACGTCATTGCTGCCATGCCCCGGCCTTCTTTCTGCCTGAAGTCAACTTCGCACTGGCTCGCCCTGAGCATGTGACCGGCGTGAAGCCGCATTTCTATAACGCATCAGCCTCTTCCGCGCACCTCGGCACACCCTTTCAACCACCGAAAGCCTGACGGTTACCTCATTCTCTTCTGAGGGGCAGCCTACGTTGCCGCCTTCTTCTTCATGTGGTTCTGAATTAAAAATTTATCCGGATGATCAATCAAATCATCGCGTTCTCTATCAGGAACAAATTCATAATTGGATTGCTTACAGTGGCGCTGATCATAGCGGGGCTCTGGAGCATGACGCGGGTACCACTCGATGCAGTCCCCGATATTACCAACAACCAGGTACAGGTTATCTCGCAGGCGCCGAATCTCGGCACGGAGGATATAGAACAGTTTGTAACCTATCCAATTGAAGTGGCCATGTCGAACCTTCCCGGGGTTACAGAAATCCGCTCCGTGTCGCGTTTTGGATTGTCGGTAGTAACAATCGTTTTTGAGGATGAAATGGGCACCTATCTTCCGCGGCAGCTCGTATCTGAAAAACTTGTCGAAGTCCGTGAAGAGATACCCGAGGGCTTCGGAGAAATGTCGATGGGGCCGATCGCGACTGGCCTTGGTGAAATCTATCAGTACACGTTAGAGGTCGCGCCCGAATTTCAGACGACGTACTCGGCAAGCGAGCTCCGAACCATGCAGGACTGGATCGTTCGCCGGCAAATGGCGATGGTTCCCGGGGTCATTGAAGTCAATGGTTTCGGGGGTGCCGTCAAACAATACGAGGTCGCCGTTGACCCCGACGAACTCAGGGCGATTGATCTGACGATTTCTGACGTGTTTGAGGCACTGGAGAAGAATAACAAGAACACGGGTGGCGCCTATATAGAAAAAGATCACGTTGCCAATTTCATCCGCGGTGAAGGACTCGCCCGTGATGTGAGCGATATCGAAGCAATTGTGGTCAAAACAACGGATGGACTACCGATCAGAATCGCCGACATTGCAGAGGTGCGATTCGGCAGGGCAGTGCGGTACGGAGCGTTCACCAAGGATGGTGAGGGCGAGGCTGTCGGAGGGATTATATTCATGCTAAAAGGAGCAAACTCCAACAAGGTTATCGCCAATGTGAAGGAGCGAATGGTACTTATTCAGGAGTCGCTTCCGGAAGGCGTTAGCATTGAGCCGTTCCTTGATCGCAGTGAGCTGATTTCCGACACGACGCGTACCGTTACGACAAATCTTATCGAAGGAGCGCTGATCGTCATATTCGTACTCGTCTTTCTGCTCGGGAACTGGCGTGGCGGACTCGTCGTAGCATCAACAATCCCGCTTTCGCTTCTGTTTGCCTTCATTCTGATGAATGCCTTTGACGTTTGGGCAAACCTGATGAGCCTGGGCGCAATTGACTTTGGTATTATTGTAGACGGCGCTGTGATTATCGTTGAAGGAACCGTTTTCTTTTTCTCGCAGGAGATAGCTAAAGGAAATGTCGTCAATCGCGATGCTATTGCATATCGTGCATCCAGCAAGATGATGAACGCCGCGTTTTTCGGGCAGCTTATTATTCTTATCGTTTTTCTTCCTGTTCTGTTTCTCGAGGGAGTTGAAGGCAAGATGTTCAAGCCGATGGCCCTTACGTTTATGTTCGCGATGCTTGGCGCAATCATCCTGTGTCTGACATACGTTCCGATGATGTCAGCTCTTTTCATCCGCGTGACACAAAGGGAGAAGCCGTCGTGGGGCGATAGAATTGTTCACTGGATCGAAGGAAAGTATGAGCAGCAGCTGGCGAAGTCGTTGCACAGACTGGTCGTCGTCGTGGGCTCCGCGGCGGTATTGCTTGCCATCTCGGTATTCACCTTCACGCGCATGGGGTCCGAGTTTATTCCTCAGCTCGATGAAGGGGACATCGCCTTTCATATTCTGCTGAAGCCGGGAAGTTCGCTTACGGAAAGCATAAAAACATCAGCGGGGATTGAAAAGATGTTGCTCAGTAATTTTCCGGAGATCGAACACGCCATGACCCGCTTCGGTGTTGCCGACGTCCCGACAGATCCGATGCCAATGGATATGGGGGATTGCTTCGTTATCCTGAAACCAAAAGACGAATGGGTGTCGGCTGAAACAAAAGAAGAACTGATTCTGAAAATGAAAGAAAAGCTTGAGCTCGTTCCCGGTGTCAGCTACGAGTTTTCGCAGCCTATTGAAATGCGCTTTAACGAGCTCATATCCGGCGTTCGTGAAGATATTGCGATCAAGTTATACGGGGAAGACCTTGACGTACTTGCGGCCAAGGCGGATGAAATGGGGAGTATCATTGCCGGAATTCATGGCGTAGGAGATATGAAGGTCGAAGCTACGTCCGGGCTACCGCAAATGATCATTCACTATGAAAGAGAGAACCTCGCACAGTATGGCCTGAGCGTTGATGAAGCGAACCGGGCCATAGAGACAGCTTTTGCAGGAGGTAAGGCTGGCGTAATCTTCGAAGGTGAGAAGCGTTTTGACCTCGTCGTCAGACTTGATTCAGCGCACCGCACCCGGATTGACGATCTCAAGAACCTTTACATCAATACCCCTTCGGGATCTCAGATCCCGCTGAGCGAGATAGCGCGTATCGGGTATGAGTCAGGTCCCATGCAGATTAGTCGCGACAATACCAACAGGCGCGTACACGTGGGTGTCAATGTGCGCGGCCGTGATGTTAAGTCGCTGGTCGAGGAAATTCGTGCAAAGCTTCATGAACAGCTTCATCTGCCACCT
>CBKWFZ010000260.1:0-5815 GCA_966673785.1 uncultured bacterium | reverse complement strand
ACAACGGCCTGCCGCAAAAACCGGTTTGCAGGTTTTAACTGAGCACCCCTTCCCTTGCGATATTCTTCTTCCATATACAGCAGAAGCCAATTAAATTAGATGTCTCTAATCGTTTTAGTAAATGTATAAAAATAGTTTTCCCTGTGACAACCTAAATTCAATTAATTTGACCGCGATGTTTCTTCCCTACCATGAGACACCCGTAACGGAGCTACAGCTGCCCATTACGATAGAAAAAGGCGTTCGGCTATTGGTGAAGCACGAGTACCGCAATCATCCAACCGTGTCTGGAAATAAATGGTGGAAGCTCAAGTACAATGTGATTGAGGCGGTCAGTCGCGGGAAAACTTCGTTACTGACATTCGGAGGCGCGTACTCGAACCACATTTATGCGGTCGCAGCCGCCGCAAGGGAGATCGGGTTGACCTCACTAGGGGTAATTCGCGGCGAACAAATCAAACCGCTCAATGGTACCCTCGCTTTCGCGCAAGCTATGGGTATGCAGCTGCATTTTGTTTCGCGCAGTCTGTACAGGGAAAAGAATGAACCTGAATTTATTCGGAACCTTGGAGATCGGTATGGCGATTTTTATCTAATCCCGGAGGGAGGAACAAATGCCCTCGCTGTAAAGGGCGTTGCGGAGTTTGCCCGTGAACTGAAAACAGTAGCCTTTGATCGTGTATTTGTTCCGATCGGAACAGCCGGAACATTTGCCGGTATGATTGCAGGGCTGAATGGCGATAAGTTCGTAACGGGTGTTCCCGTTCTCAAACTTGGCGAAGACCTCACCGGAGAAGTCGACGCCCTGGTGACCTCGGCCGGCTATGAAATCAAAAAAAGGAATTGGGACCTCCTCCGGGGATATCACTTTGGCGGTTACGCCAGGGTCAGCGATGAGCTCATTGATTTCATTCGAGAAATGAAATATCGTTACAACCTCCCGCTGGATCATGTGTACACCGGTAAGATGCTTTTCGCTATACTACGTGAAATCGCAGCAGATTCCTTTCCAAGGGGCACCACGGTTCTTGCGATCCACACGGGTGGGCTACAGGCCGCTCTCCAGGTTTAGCGTACGACCATGAGAACAGCCGCAACGATGGTCATAACAATGATAAACCTTCTGTAGATTACCTCGGACAGATTACGGACAACCAATATTCCCAACCCTGCTCCGGCGATAATCACGGGAACGGCGGTCAGATCCATGTAAAGGGTATTCAGGTCAATGGTCTTCCAGTGAAACACGTGAAATGGAACCTTGAAGAGGTTAAGCACAAGGAAAAACCACGCCGACGTGCCGATGAAGACTAGCTTCGGCAATCGCATGATCAGAAAGTATACCGCCATCAAAGGTCCGGCAAGGTTTCCCACCATGGAAGTAAAGCCCCCGAGAACTCCGGTGAACCGTCCCATGAGAGGACCCGGGTGTCCGGCTTTTTCGTCGCGCCGCATGAACACCATCATTCCGACAGAAGCAAGAATAGCAACTGCCATGATCGTCTTGAATGTTCGGTCGTCGATTGCGTTGCCCACAACGGTCCCGATAAGCGTTCCGGCGGCGGCCCATGGAAAAAGTCGCCGAAGCTGGGTCCAGTCGGCATGGCGGTGATAATACATTACACCGAGCATGTCGGCAAAGCAGAGGATCGGAAGCAGGATGCCTGTCGAAGACTGCCCGCCAAAGACGATCGCAAGCAGCGGCACCGAAAGCAAGCCTGCACCCTGCACGCCTGTTTTCGCCATGCCAATAAGCATTGCCGCGGAATAGAAAATAATCAGGTCACCCGCTGACAGGTTTTGATCAAAAAAGCTGATCAATCCAATTGATGTTTACTGACGCCCTCCTTCAAAGGAATATTGTTGAATACCTCCCACGTACGGCCGTTGTGCTTGAGGATCGCGAAACTTGTTACTTCAAATTCAGCAGCATACTGTTTTTCAGAAAACTCTTTCCATGCTTCCGCGAACGCGCTCTTCTTAAGATCGCGAAAGGCAAGCGTAAGGTGCGGATGAAACGGCTGATCCTTATAGTCTGCGTTGAACACATTCAATTCCAGTTTGCAGAATTTCATCAATCGGTTTTGAAGCATCATCAGGTGGGGATTTGCAACCACGTCGATAAAAATCACCCGCGGTGGAAAAGATCCGAAATTTTGAAGCTGGACAGTGAAAGCACCAACATCCGCCTTAAACGCCCGAAGTCTTTCCACGAGTTCCTGTTCTTTCTCCTCCTTCCATCGGAATGGCATGTGGAGGGTAATGTGCGGCGGCGAATTCAGGGAAGCTTTGCTGTTGTAATGCTCCTTAAAATAGTGTTTAAGGTCCAACGCCTCCCCGAATACCGGAGAAGGAGGCACGATGGCGAGAAAATACTGTTTAGGTTTTGAAGAATGAGTCACCGGCATACAATCCACTTCCAGTTCCGGGACGGAAATTGTAAAAACAATTTCATTTTTTATGCATTTGCAAGCGTTTCTTTTGAGAACCGCTGGCGTTCATTTCAGCTAATACGTAATCCAGCGGCGTGGTGTAGCGTAACGCCAGAAACCGTCCTCATAAACATCCATCGGAGAAGTGGCTTCAGAAATTCCCAAAAGAACCAGACCGCCCTCCTTTGCACCAGGAGGAATGCGAACAGCATGCAGTTTGTGCGCCAACATAGATCAGCCCCGGTAAGGCTGTTGAGGCCGAAGGAAGTGGTCACTAGAGTAAACTACTTCATGATCCTCAGGATTGAATTCCAGAACCAGCTTTCTTCAGCCTTGATGAATGTTTCAAGAAGTGCATCAGACTTTTCGGCAAAGTTCTTCAGTTCCTTCACGACGCGTCTAAACTCTTTTGAGTCCTCGGTTCCGTCGGACTGGACTTCATGAACTTCGCGAAGGACCTTGATAATCGGTTCCAGTTCGCGCTTCCGGCGCTCCCGTGCGACCTGACGGGCGAGAACCCAGACGTCCTTTTCAGATTTGAAATATTCTTTACGTTCCCCGGCGACGGATACCCGCGTGATTATGCCCCAATCCAGTAAGGCGCGGAGATTCATGTTTGCATTTCCCCTCGAAATCGAAAGATCCGCCATGACATCCTCGGTGGTCAACGGTTTGGGTGAAACCATCAACAACGCGTGGATCTGCGCCATTGTTTTATTTAATCCCCAGCTGTGGCCCAGGTTGCCCCATGCCTGAATGAGTTGTTCGCGAGCCTCGTTTAGTTTCATTCTTCAAAAATATGAGACTATATCATACTTTCAAGAATTTCTGAAATCTATTGCAGCGTCTCCAGAAAGTAGTCAAGCATCATCGTGTATAGATGCTGTCTGGTCTTCGAGCCCTGGATGCCATGATGTTTATCCGGATAATAGAAGGAGCGGAATTGTTTGCCGGCATGAATCAGCGCATTCTCGAACTGCACGGAATTCTGGAAATGAACATTATCGTCACCCGTGCCGTGGATCATCAGGAAATTACCTTGCAGGTGAGCTGCATGCGTGAGCGGAGAATTGTCGTCATAGCCAGAGGGATTGAGCTGGGGTGTTTGAAGAAAACGCTCTGTGTAAATGGTATCGTAGAATCTCCAGTTTGTGACCGGCGCAACAGCAATTCCCGTCCTGAATACTCCGCCAGCTTTTGTCATCGCGAGCGCAGCCATATATCCTCCGTAACTCCATCCCCAAATCCCCATCCGCTCCCGGTCTACGAACGGAAGCGTCGTGAAGAATTTTGCGGCCGTAACCAGATCCTGAAGTTCATACTTTCCAAGTTCCTTGTATGTGATCTTCTTGAAGGCTGCACCTCTTCCTCCGGTACCTCGCGTATCGACCACTGCAACGAGAAATCCTTTTTGTGCAAGGAGCTGATGAAAAAAATAGTGACTGCCGGCCCATGTGTCACCCGTATTCTGCGACCCGGGTCCGCTGTACTGATACAAAACGACGGGATACTTTTTTGTTTCGGACAACGCAGGCGGTTTAATGAAGTATCCGTTCAGTTCTGTTCCATCGTCCGCTTTAAAGGTGAAGAACTCCTTCCGCGCAACGTTATACTCCTGCAGTGACGACCGGAGTTTTTCATTGTTTTCGAGTACCCTGAGTAGGCGATTCCCTTTAGTTTGAAAAAGCGAAACAACGAGGGGGCTGTTGCTGCTTTTGTGATAGTCCATGTAGTACCGGAAGTCGGGGCTCATTTTGATGTGATGCTGACCTTTCGCCGGCGTCAGCCGTTGCTTGCGAGAGCCGGATAAGCTGACGCGAAAGAACTGACGCTCCAGCGGCGAAGCTTCTGTACTAACATAGTAAACCTCTTTCGATTTTTCATCTACACCCACAAAACTTGAAACTTCGAAGTCTCCACTGGTTATCGGGTTGATCATCTTACCTGTAGTGGAGTACAGATAGAGGTGTTTGAAGCCACTGCGTTCGCTTGCACAAATGAAGTGCTTTTTATCCTTGAGGTAGATCAGGTCTTCGACGAAGCGCAGGTCAATATAGGTATCACTCGTCTCGCTGAGAATTTCTTTCGCGTTACCCGAGGATGCATCGACATGAAAAAGTATCAGCTCGTTCTGAAGTCTGTTCAACGTTCGGACCGCAAGAACATCAGGATCCTGCGTCCATTGAACACGCGGAATATATTCGCGGTCTGGCAGCTGCGCCTTTACCGTGCTCCTGCTATCGAGATCATAAATGTGAATGCTTACCTGCGAGTTCTCCTCACCTGCCTTCGGATACTTGAACCGGTAATCCATCGGATACAGGTTGTCACCCCATACCTGAAGAAGGTATTCTTTAACCCGGGACTCATCAAATCGATAAAATGCAAGCCTTTTCGAATCGGGGGACCAGAAAAACCCGACAACAAAACTCAGCTCTTCTTCATATACCCAATCCGTTGTTCCGTTGATGATATGGTTGGTTTTTCCGTCGGTGGTCACTGCCACTTCCGTCATGCCATCCAGCACGACGTAATAGAGGTTGTTTTCCCGGACGAAGGCAACCTTCGAGCCGTCGGGCGAGAACGTAGCGTACGATTGCTTACCGGCATTTGAGAGTTTGCCGGCGCGTTTACTCTTTACATCGTACACGTAGTAGTCGGCGACAAATGAACGCCGGTAGATATTGACAATATTGGTTGCAAGCAATATACGGGTGCGATCAGGGCTGAACGCGTACTCTTCAATGCGGGTACCGTCGGGTAAAACACCTTTTGCGAGAACGGTTTCTACTGCCCTTCCGGTGGCGATGTCATACCGGATTATCTGGTCGTCTTCCAGTGTCGTGTAGAAGTTTCCGTCATCGGTCCAGTTAATTCCGGAGACCGATTTTACATGAAAGGTATTCCTGACCGTGAAATCTTCAACTGATATTTTCTGCTGTGAAAATCCGTTCGACGCAGCGACGAGGAGAAGGAACAGCAACGCGCTTTTCCGTAATGATGACATCTTAATAGCGTTAAACGCACAATTAAGAACTATTTTGATTTTTCATCAAAGCAGATTTTAACAAGCGGTAAATGGGTGTTGTCCTTCAGCGGCCAGATGTGGTTTCACCTGAACGCGGGCGCTTCATCAAACTGCGTGCCCTGAACGCGGTTCGGTATGCAGGAACAAAGAGCGCCAGACATGCCGCCTTAAAATACACCCACGTGCCATACGTCTGGGAGGTCAGAAGGAACCCGCCCCAGACAGTGACCAGAATCACCAGGCAGGCGGTTAGTATTAGCACGGGCCGCTTGAATGAACCGGGTACAAGGCACAGCAGGCCGAGGCTTGCGCAAAAATGGATGATCAGATTGTACGGAGTTGATTCACGAAAGCC
>CBKWFZ010000259.1:0-5817 GCA_966673785.1 uncultured bacterium | reverse complement strand
CGCTGCCTGTCAGACAGGGGAAAATGAGCCTTTTGCTTCCCATCAATGATGAGACCTGAATGCGAAACCTGTATCAAGTTGACAACTATAAAACCCGCTTACTTAAAATTACGTTCCTGGCGTGCGGCCGATCTTTCGTTTTTAAGGCGAGCCGCATAATGAACGGATTAAACGGTAGTTTTATTCTACCAATGAATCAAGAGTCTTGTTTGTTTTACCGGAAGACTTTTTCGTGGGAATCTCACCCGTCTCCAAAAGGCTCTTAAATCTCCTCAGATCTGCTTTGATAAGACGCTCAACCACCGGGTTAAAGAGCTTTCCTGCGACACCCCCGGCATCGCCTGCCGGAAGCCGGTACGAAATGCGTGCGTGAACCTCGGTGCCCCTGTCGCCAGGTGCGTCGGCAAACCTTATTTCTCCGGAGTTATCAATAGCCGATCCCGGAAGCGAAGACCATGAAAGATGATTGTTTGTTTCCTCACTGATTATTTCTGCCTTCCAGGTCAACGTCGCGATTCCACCCGGGATTTTTGCAGTCCAAACCGAATGCGTGTTGTCTTCTTCGATCACACTTTCGAGATGTTTCATGAACGAAGGCAAGTTCTCAAGCTTCCGCCAGAATGCGTAGACCTCTTCACGGGGCTTGTTAATAGTAAACGTTGCCCTGACCTCCATTGCCCTGGCGGACTTATGAGCCGAGTCCCTGCCCACAGCGTTGTTAACCTCGCAATATCCGGTGGCACCGCGCTTCAACAGCGCAATACTGGCGAGACTCAGTGCCTTGCCGGTGACGGTGTTAAACTTTCTGATGGCGTAAACCGCCAGTGCTGTTCCGGCTATGACGGACAGAATACGTTCACCTTTTCCAACATTGATCCTTGAGGATCCGGTCGCAGGAGGAAAGGAACTTGCATTTCCTTCTGCATAGGACGACATAAGATTTTCTTCCATAGGAAATTGACTTATTGCGTTTTGGCATCCGCGCGGAACTTCAATCGCAATGGATGCTTCCTGAATGCTGAGCAGAAGGAAAAAATTTTACCCGTCGCTTCTCGGATCAGATGGGGAGAACGTTGCCTTTATTGGGTGAGCCCTTCATTATTATGACCATCACACTACCCACTGAAAGATGTGAGTACCTGATTTATCCAGTGGTCAGTCCGTTGCGCCAGTTCATCGATCATCGCGGGTTTTCCGCGATTGAATGAGTGATCGGCATCCGGGATACTGATCAGGGTTGCAAGGCGAAGTCCGGCGCATGTCTGCGTGATCAGATCAGTATCCGCTAATTCGTCCCGCGTGCCTTGCAGGAAAAGCATGGGCACCGTTACATCGCTTAGGTGTTGCGCCCTTTCAACGCCGGGCTTTCCGGGAGGATGGAGTGGAAATCCGAAAAATATAACACCATGAACGAATGCCGGGCCCCCAGACGCGAGATACTGTGACGTCATCCTGCCTCCAAATGATTTCCCTGACCCAAAGACCGGCACGTTAGGAAATTTTTCGTGCACGGCATGTACAACGCGCTCAACCGCCGCAATGGCGATTGGTGGTCTGTCCGGCATCTTACGGCCGGATTCCTTGTACGGAAAATTAAACCGCACAACAGCGAAACCCCTTAAGGCGAGGTTTTCCGCAAGGTTAACCAGGAAGCTATGATGCATATTGCTGCCGGCGCCGTGAGCAAGGGTGATCACCGCTGAATACTGCGGAGGAATAAAGCCAACAGCAGAAACCACCCCGATCTTTTCAGAGACGGGGACTTTGAATTCGGTTACCTGAAACCGGTCATGCTCCGATGGTTTCGCCACAGACGAAAATAAAAAATCCCCGGGATTTTCCGGGGACTTGTCTAGAGTAGTTGTTTTTTTCTTTCGCAGCGTTTGATTGACTCAGCTGCAGTCTCGATGGATTTAATGTCGAACAGATTTTGGATGTAGAGGCGAAAATAATGAATGGCCTCATCGAACTTGCCCAGCGCTTCGTTGAGCAGGCCATACTCATTGTACAGGGTAGCGTAACTGATTCCCGGTACTTTGATCGCCTCGTCCAGGAGGGTTTCAAGTTCGGCGTAACGGCGTAATGTCGAAAGAAGATAAGCGTAGTTGTAATATCCGGCCGGATACTCGGGAGCGAACTTCAGCGCAAACTTATAATGTTCTTCAGCCTTGACGAAATTCTTGAACTTGGTCTCGTAAAGCCAGCCAAGATGATTGTGCGCCTTTCCGAAATCCGGAGCCTCCGCGAGGATCGCTTCAAGAAGGTGGGCAGCATCGCTGATCTGGCCATCGTTGATCATCTTGTCGGCTTCGTAAAACTTTTCTTCCAGTTCGAAGTAATCCATATTCATAGTTGGGGTGAATTTCACTTAAATCTGAAACGGAGGTATTTGATCCGTTCCCCTTTTGCCGCGAACTCCTCTTCGTATCGCGTTTTGATGTCGAAGCATTCCGGCCTCAGTTCCGACGTATAGAGATCGCGTGTAAAAGCAAGTTCATCGATGTCGGTGCGTTGCTGTATTTCTTCGAGGGTATATTCAAACAGAACCGTGTTGTCTGTCTTCAGGCGAAACCAGCCTCCCGGACGAAGCAGCTTCTTGTACATCTCGATGAATCGCGGACTAGTCAAGCGTCTCTTGATGTCTCTTTTGCGCGGACGAGGGTCGGGAAAAGTCAGCCAGATCTCGTCGATCTCGCGCGCCTCAAAAAAATTTTCTATCAACAGGATCTGTGTTCTAAGAAAGGCAACGTTCGACAACTTCTCTTCACTGGCCCAGGTGCTTCCTTTCCAGATCCGTTCCCCTTTTATATCGACTCCGATGAAATTCCGATCCGGAAACATTCTGCCCAACCCAACTGAATACTCGCCCCTGCCACACGCAAGCTCTACCGTAATCGGATTTTCATTTTTGAAGTGATCGTTACACCACCTTCCTTTGATCTGCTGGTAGATGGGTTTGCTGGGTTCGATCACATTCAGACGTTCCTCAATGATCCTGAACCGCTCTTGTTTACGTTTCATAGATTGTCCAGTTCCGCGACAACAAAAGTGCTTCCGCCAATAAAAATCATATCGTCAGGCGCAGCACGCTTCCGGGCTTCAGCCAGGGCATTGCGTACATCCGGAACAATCATTCCTGAAAGTCCAGCAGACCCTGCGAGTTCGGCCAGCTGAGCTGCCGGCATCGCCCGTGGAATCTTCGCTTCACAAAAGTAATAGAATGCCTCACGTGGCAAAATTTCAAAGACTTCACCGAGGTCCTTGTCCTTCACCACACCTAAAACGATATGTAATTTTTGAAAGGTTTGTGCGCGGATTTGATTGACCACCTCGCGCAGGCCGTCGATATTATGGCCGGTATCACATATGATAAGCGGATGTTCGCCCAGCTTTTGCCACCGCCCCTTCAAGCCCGTCAATCCCGTCACATCCCTTAGTCCCTTAAGCAGACCTTCAGCTGTAATGCCCCAGTTAAGATGATCAAGAATTTCAACGGCCTTCAGCACGCCGATTAAATTCTTTTGCTGATAATACCCTTGTAAGGGAATGTACAGATCGGGGAAGATCATATCGCCCCTGAAATAGACGTTCAGGAGAATGCGGCCGGCCTTATTGATGGGCTCCACGCGGAATTCGTCGGAAGCGAAATAGATGAGCGATTCAACTTCCCGCGCCCGGCGAATAAAAACCTCATCGATCTCCGGCTGCCGTTCACTGACGACCACGGGAACGCGCGGCTTGATTATTCCTGCCTTCTCTCCGGCAATCTGCAGCAACGTATCCCCTAACAGGTCTTTGTGATCCCAGCCGATGTTCGTGATCAGCGCGAGCTCGGGAGTAACCACATTGGTCGAATCGAGCCTGCCTCCCAGCCCTACTTCAATCACAGCAATGTCAACCTCCTGGTGGACGAAGTAGTCGAACGCCATGGCGACCGTGATCTCGAAGAACGATGGCCTTATCTCGGCAATGTGAGGGTGAATCCGGTTGACAAAGTCGACGACGAACTCCCGCGAAACTTCCTCGCCATTCACCCGGATGCGTTCCGTGAACTCATGCAGATGCGGCGACGTATAGAGGCCGGTCTTATAGCCCTCCACCTGCAATATAGCGGCGAGCATATGCGAAGTGCTTCCCTTACCGTTCGTGCCGGCAATGTGGACAGACTTGAATTTCCGGTGAGGGTTGCCGAGGATCTCGCAGAGACGCAATGTGTTCGTCAGATCCTTTTTGTAGGCAATGCTCCCGACACGCTGGAAAACCGGAAGGTTTTGATAAAGATACGTCAGGGTGTCGGCGTAGGTGGTAAACATCCACCGCAAATGTGCTTATGATTCAAGGAATTTTCAAGGCCCCGGCTACTGTTTCTTTGCCAGACCGAGCTTTTCAGCAGGGAGTCCGAACTCGGTGGCGCTGCTCCGGAGCATATTAACGATCTCCTCGTACGCCATCAACTTGCCTTCAATATAGGAGAGCTCTTCAGGGTCCGCGAAGTTCTTCCGTTCACGCAGATCGCGGATGTTGGCATGAATCGAAATGAGGACGTCCTGTACGAACGACACATAACGATCATCCATATCCATCCTACTCTAGCCTTAACGTGAACTCAACAATTCCCTTCGATACAGGTGGCGCATCACCGGGTGTAGTTTTTTCAAGCTGGCTTTTTTGTATCATAGACTTCAGCATGCGTTCATCCTCGAAGTTCAACGTCCTTTCAAGTGTGGTGATCTTTGTAATATCACCGTTCTCATCGACTTCGATTTCAAAGCGCACCTTACCGGACAATGTGCTTGTGAAACCCTTTGGCTGGGGTTGAGACACCCATGCCCAACCCGGCATCTGGAGGCCAAGTCCGTTATTGCCTCCACCGGCCGGACCTTTATACACCGCATTCTTATCAAGGGTACCGTCAGTCTGCCCTTTGTTTCCGGTTCTGTTTGCATCGTCGCCTTCGTTGGCATTCTGACCTGCCTTCGCTTCAGAAGTTTTGTTGTCGGTGACCGTAGTTTTAGGTTTATAAACAGCGTCGGGATTGACCTTTGGCTTTTCTGGTTCTTTCTTTGGTTCAACCTTCTCAACAGGTTTCTCCGGCTGTTTCACCTCCTCTTTCTTTTCTTTCACCACGACGGGGCTCTCCACCTGTGAGACGATCTCCTGCTCTACCGGTTTTGATTCGACCACTTCCTCGGGCTCAGCCTGCGGTTCCTCGGGAGCCGGATCGGGCTGGTCAGGTTCTTCTTCCTGAGTTCCTTCCGAACCAGCTGACTTGTCGGGCTGCGTATCGCCAGAACCCTGTTCATCTTCACCCCAGTTCACCACAATACCGATTTCCGGGTGCGGAGGGTTTGGCGCTTTCCAGGCAACGAGAAAGAACAACAGAAGAAAGATCACGGCGTGAATACTCAATGAGGTGATCATCGCGATCCGCTGGTTCTTTTTTTCCTCTGCGTGCGTCATATCACTTTCCGGGTTTGGTTGCTACTACCACTTTCGCTTCAAGTTCCGCGGCAATGCCCGCCACGTACACAAGGTGCTCCGTAGGGACTGACTGATCGATGTGAATGACGACCGATCCGCCCGGCGTGTTCAGGCGGCTTTTGAGTTCGCCCTCCAGGTTCGCTTTGCTAATCTTCTTGTCGTTGACGTAATACTGAAAATCTTTGGTGACCGTAACCGAAAGCTTCTGAACTTCGATCACGCTTTTCTTCGCCGAAGGCAGGTTTACGGGAAGACCCGACGGCGTAACAAAGGACGATGTCAGCATAAAGAACACCAGCAACAGGAAGATCAAATCCGTCATGGAGGCCATGCTGA
>CBKWFZ010000258.1:0-5821 GCA_966673785.1 uncultured bacterium | reverse complement strand
TCAGCTGCAACTCGTTCGGAAATATCAATACCCATTCCGATGAGATAGTCTTTGTCGTCAAAGGTGACCTTTCTGCCGTTGAAGTAGTAAGGAATGATTCTTCCATCGCGCGTCGCGACATGGGCGGTGATCTCCGCTTTTCCATTCACAAACGCATCCTCAATACTTTCGCGCACCATATTTCGTTCCTCGCGGAGAATAAAGAGCAACGGGTCCGCACGGCTGATCTCTTCACCGCTGTACCCCGAAACAACTTCGAAGTTTCTGTTCCACCGCAGGTATTTCCCCTGCCTGTCGAACAAATAAAAAACACCGGGGAGACTGTTGATTATCGAATCGGATAACCGTTTTTCATGCTCGATGACGCTGGCAGCCTTTACTCTTTCCGTGATATCACGAAAGTAGATGGATATCCCGTCAGGGGAAGGATAGATATGGTTTTCAAACCAGCGGTCCAGCGGTTGATAATATTCTTCCAGCGACATGAAGCGTTGTTCTTTCATCGCCTTGTGATAGGCGTGATAAAAAGGCTGATCGACACCTTCCGGGAATTCTGTCCAGATGTTTTTGCCGATGACTTGCTCCGGATCGCGGTTGAATATCTCGCCGGCCTTTTTATTCATGTAGGTATAACACCAGTTTTTGTCGAGTGCAACAAAAGCATCGCTTACTCTTTCGAGCGTCGTAATCGTATTTTGTTTTTGACGGACTATCTCCGTCGTCTTGATACGCACCAGGCGGTTTAACTTTTCCGGCTGCCAGGCCAGGTTCCAGGTGAACACGCCGGCCGTGGCTGCAAGTATGATTCCTAATAGCGAAAACACGACGACCCCTGGAAACAGGTCGTTTACCTGCCGGCCAACGTAAAGCTGCCATTCGCCTTCGGGTATATCTATTACGACAAAGTCCTTGAGACTGGTCCCTTCAGGCATAGGCAGGAAAAACTCAGTTTCGCCGGATATCGGATTTCTTTTCGAGAGCTGGTAGACGAAACCTGGGTGGGTTCCTTCAACGCCAATCGCTTTCATCAGTGTAGAGAAACGAATCAATGCAGCTGAAAATCCTTTGAATGTTTCACCGTCGAAAATCGGAAGCCTTCCGATTATGGCCAGCCCTCCCTGGCGAAGTTCGAACGGTCCGGCAAAAAACATCTCCTTTTTTTCGACCGCCTTCAATGCTTCGACTTTGCGAAGCGAATCTTCAAAGACATTGAAGCCGATAACCGTCTCATGCCCGGCAAGGGGATAGACATGGGTGATGGTGCCCTTGTCGTAAATTTCCAACGCGTCGATATACTGGTTAGACTGGAGGATCGCAGCTGCAATGGAGTCAAAGTTTTCATCGACCCCGTATTTGGTGATCACAAATGCCAGCGTCTTTATCGCAGAGCGGCTGTTCTCAAGCATGCCGTTGAACCGCTCCTTGAAGCGATTCGCTTCATCAAGCACCAACTGACTTTGGGCTTCCATCAGAATCAGGTAGCGTTGATAGGCCAGTAGTTGTGAAAGCAACGTGACAGCCAAAAAAACGGCGAATCCGGCGAGTATAGGTTTCCAGGTTTTGATACCAGTAAGATAGGGAATCGTTTCCTATCCCGTTAGCCGGGGGAACTTTGATGTAATATTTTTTTTGATGTTGTCTTTTGAAACTTCATCGCGCTGTCTATCGCGCAAAATCTGCTAAATTTATAATTACCACCTAACCTTTACTCCTATGGAACAAATCAGCGTCGACGTGCCGGCAATCCTCGTTGCCGTAGTTGCAAATTTTATTCTCGGATTTCTTTGGTACACACCGCTTTTTGGGAAGACCTGGGCTCGTGAAATGGGTTTCGATACATCCGTGAAACCCAGTGGTGCCCAGATGGCTAAAGGTATGACGTTCATGGTCATCGGAAATTTCTTTCTTGCCTTTGTTTTTGCCCACAACATTGCCGCATGGAGTTTTGTGCCCGGCGCCGACGAGATGTCCAAACCGGTAAGCATTCTCAATGCCGTGGGGTTTACCTGGCTTGGATTCTTCCTGCCGGTAGACCTCAGTGCCGTTGCCTGGGAAAACAAGTCATGGAAGCTTTTTGGAATCAATACCGGTTACCACTTTGCGATGTTATTGGTAGCAGCCGTAATCATTTACTATATGTGAGGTAGGTTACCCGAGGGTTTCGTTAGCGCACGTTCGCACGAAACGTTACTCACCACGCAATGCATTAACCGGATTGCTTCTCGCAGCCTGGAACGACTGGTAAGCCATCGTGACCAGTGCGAGGGTCGTGGCAATGGCTCCCGCTACGAAAAAGATGCCGACACCGATCGTTGTCCGGTAGGCGTACTGTTGCAAGTACCACTCGACAGCGATCCATGCAACGGGTGCCCCGATTATAAAGCCTGTGAGAACCAGCCGGAAGAAGCTACTGCTTAAGAGGAAAACCACATCCTTTTCCGTGGCGCCCATCACTTTTCGTATTCCTATCTCGCGAACGCGTTGTTCGGCGGTGAAGGCGGTCAATGCAAACAGACCGAGACACGCAATGATGATCGCAAGTCCCGAAAATACGATAAACAGCTGTCCAAGCTTTTCTTCCGTGCGGTAGAACTGGTCAAACTTCTGGTCGAGAAACGAAAAATAGAACGGTTCGCCAGGCGCCGTCGCTTTCCATTGGGTTCGGAGCGCGTCAACAACGTCATCCGTATTCCCGGAGCTGTATCGAAACGCAATAAATGAGGCACTCCTTCCGAAGAAGAGCCCGAGTGCCGAAACGTTTTCGCGAAGGGATTCAAAGTGGAAATCCTTCACTACCCCAATGATCGTACTGGTCTCTACCCGGTTTCTGTCCTGTGAACCATCCGCGTTTTCATGAAACATGGAAATCTTTTGTCCGATGACATCATCTCCGAAACCAAAGTGTCTCGCGGCAGTTTCATTGATGATCACCGCAGACGAGTCGGAAAGGAAGTCTCGCGAGAAGTTTCTGCCTTGCACAAGTTCAATTCCGAGAGTCGGAATGTAGTCGTAGTCGGTAAGCCACCGTTCCATGTTGACGGAGTTTTCAGGCGTCGGTTCCGCGCCAAATTTCCAGAAGAGCGGTGTTTGCCGCGCCGAACCCGGTCCGGGGAAATACGACGATATGGTACCGTCGACGATGGCCGGATGTTGCAGCATCTGTGTACGAAACGCATTGAGCTTGTCGCCCGCATTGTAGACGTCGTGCAACAGAATCACCTGTTCCTTTCGGAATCCTAGTTTTCTGTTCCGGATAAAACTCATTTGTTCGTGCAGCGCGAAGGTTGCGATGATCAGCGTGATTGATATGGCGAATTGAAATACAACGAGACTGCTACGGAATGCAGCGCCATTACCTTTCGCGGGAACGCCTTTTAATACTTTAGCTGCCTGATAGCCAGAGAGTACAAACCCCGGATACAACCCGGAAACCACTCCGGCGACCATTGTCGTGATAACGATAAGCCAGATGACAAACCCTCCCGTTGGCAGCGTCAGGTTAAGATCGGTGGCCAGATTGAACATGGGCAGAACGAGCGCAGTCAGGGCGATTGCAAGCACTGCAGCGACGAAACTAAGGAGTGTTGATTCAGCCAGAAATTGAAGGGCGAGCTTTCGTCTCGTTGAGCCCAGTACTTTGCGAATCCCGACTTCCCTGCCGCGTTTCACCGACCGCGCCGTGGACAGGTTCATGAAATTGATGCACGCGATCAGAAGAATGAAACCCGCGATTATGCTTAGCAGATATACGTAATCGATATCGCTATTTCCTTCCAGCTCGTTTTCCAGATTTGAGTGCAGGTGGATATCAAGCAGAGGAAACAAATGGAGCGTCAGCGAATTTCCGCCGCTTGTGAACTCTTCCATAAACGCCGAACCGAGAACAGCGGATGCTTGTGGTATCAGGTAATTTGTTACGAGCGTCTGAATTTTTTTCTCGAGCAGCAACGGGTCAGAACCTTGACGCAGCAGAACGTACGTGTTGTAAGGCCCCCCGATCCAGTTTCCGTTTTTTGATTCGGGAAGTCCCTCCAGGGAGAGAAACATCCGGTAATGGAAATGACTGTTTTCGGGAAGGTCTTTGACTACACCTGTGATCTTGTACGCCGTGGTGTTGTTCTGGATGAGTGTCTTGCCAACAGGATTTTCGTCACCAAAGAACTGACGTGCACACGCCTCCGTGATCACCATCGTATAGGGTTCGGTAAGGGCGACTTTCGGATTACCGGCGAGGAAGGGCAGCGTGAATATTTCAAAAATCTCATTGTCGGTGTAGATCATCCGCCATTCCACGGTGTTTTCTTCCTCGCGTTTGAATTGGGAGGCCCCGACGTAACGAAAACGCGTTACAGCTTCGATCTCCGGATAATCCCGTTTCAACGCCTCGGCCATCGGCGGCGTCACGGCGGCGCGATGGGAACTGTTGGAACCGAATTTCAGATCCCAGTCAACCCTGAAAATCCTGTCCGCATTAACGTTGAACCTGTCAAAGCTGAGTTCATAGCGCACGTAGAGCAGAATGATGATGCATGCGGTGATGCCAAACGTAAGGCCGAATACATTGATGGCCGCGTAGAACCGGCTGCGGTTCAGGTTTCGCAAGGCCACCGTCATCAGGTTGCGGAGAATGGGGATCATTTGTCCGGGGAAAACACTTCGGAAACGCGCAACGTGAGCCTGAAGTTTTCATGCGTACGATGATAGAAATCACCGCCCGGGAGATTCTTTTCGTTTTGACATTAAACTGGTTTCAAAAAAATGGAAAGGGCAGCAATCGCGAGCTGCCCGTTTCCCCCTGCTACCCTCCAAACACAATTTTCCTCATCCTACGACAGCGGTATTTTCCTGAAGCAGAGACATACCAAGTGCCTTTGCCTGCGCGTTGTACAGGGCAAGCGCAATGGCATCGTCTTCGATGTGATAGCGCGCCCCGATATACTTGATTATTTTACCGGCGTTGTCTTTAACGGGCATGATCGTCGCATCCACCCAATAGTGTGAACCATCTTTGCACTTATTCTTGATAATGCCTTTGAACGTGCTTCCTTTTTTGATGGTCTCCCAAAATCGCGCGAACAGTTCGCGGGGCATGTCGGGGTGCCGGAAGATGTTGTGCGGTTTCCCGATCAACTCCTCGCGTGTATAACCCGACACGGTGCACAACTTATCATTTACCAGCACGATCGTGCCGTGAACATCGGCCTCCGACAGAATAGTGGTCAGACCGAATACGCGTTCACGTATCTCCAGATCCTCCTTCATTTTCTGGATAGAACTCATCTGGCGCTCCAGTTCCTCCTGTGTTGCTGCGAGCTCTTCCATATTCTGACGCAGTTCTTCTTCCTGTGCCCGCAGCTCTTCGGTCATGTTTTGCGCCTCATCGAGAAGTTTCCGGGCCGACGATGATTTGTAGGCGACGGTGATAAGGTCGGCGACCGATTTTGCGAAGTCGGCATCTTCGGGTGTCCAGTCTTTTTGCTCCTTCTGGTGTTCACAGCAGATCACGCCGCCGATCTTGCCATCCAGGAAGAACGGCACGTCGAGCATTGACCGGATATCATAAACATCCAGGTATCCTTTCCTGAATTCGACAAGAGCCGGATGATTCATCGTATCCGCCGCAATGATCACCTCTTCCGACTTAACAGCTTCAAAATAATGTGGTAGGTCTTTTGCGAAGAGCTCCGCGCCGGAAACGAACGAGTTATCTTCAGACAAGAACTGCTTCTCCAGGACAATACTGTCGTTCCCGTGATTATACGACCATATCGATGCGCGTGAGACACCCAGCGTGCCTGCGAGTCTTACGCTGATTTCTTCG
>CBKWFZ010000257.1:0-5828 GCA_966673785.1 uncultured bacterium | reverse complement strand
CATCCGGTCGAAGACGAGCAGGTAATTCTTGGCTACGGAAGACGGAGCACCGTCAAGTTTGCTGATATACTTGATGATCTTATCGTTGAGTTTGCTGTTCTCTCCGATCATTTCCCCGAGACGGTTCTTTACATTCTTCAACGGCTTGACGCGGGATTCACGCAATGCCTCAATACAAACCTTGAGAATATCGTCGACATTCGAAAAACTGGTAATGATCTCCTTGCGGTGTTCGCGTACAATAGCGCCTGCAGACGCATTGTAGTTGAAGATCGGTGTCTTCAGGCGTTCCTTTTCGGTTTTCTTTTTAAACCTGACATGCGAACGGACCAGTACAAATGCTGCCAGAGCCGCGATGGCTGTCACGCCATATGTGCCTGTAGCAAAAAGAATGGTACCAACCATCGCGCAGCCCACGAACGCGAGCAGGGCCGTCAAAAGCCATCCGCCAATTACGCGCAGCACACCGGCTACCCGGTATACGGCGCTTTCACGTCCCCATGCCTGATCGGCAAACGAGCTTCCCATGGACACCATGAATGTCACGAATGTCGTCGACAGAGGCAGCTTGTTTGCGGTGCCAAATGCGATCAGCGCACTGGCCGTGACAAGATTGATTGAGGCGCGCACGAGGTCGAACGACGGACTATCTTCCTTTTTTCGTACCTTCTTACCGCGTTTAAACCGTTTTGCAACGGCAGCCTTATACGAATCCGGCATCACGCCGTTGAAGATTTTTCCGATAAAGATCGAACCGCCGACCAGCAGGCGCGAAATCGCGTTCGGTGCAAACTTTTCATTTACCTCATCCTGATTTCCGAGCGCTACCTCTGTTTCAGTCACTTTCCGGCTTTTCGCGTTCGTCCAGAGGGTAATTACCATTACCAGTCCGGCGGATAACAATATCCAGAACGGTGTCCGAACCGCCTCATTGAGCACTCCCATGTTCATTTGATCCGGACGCGACGCCGCCACGAAAGCCTGAAACGAATTCAATCCCGCGATCGAAACACCAATGAAATTAACGAGGTCGTTACCCGCAAACGCCATTGCCAGTGAGAACGTACCAAGTAGCACAATGATCTTCAAAGGATTAACCTTGAATGATTTCATCAGGATCCAGGTCAGAAGCGTAAAGCTTACCAGGCAAGCTCCAAGTAACAATAAGGTGTTTCTTCCAATCCAGTCGCTCTGAACGTCGGAGATGATCGCGCTTCCTTTGGCTCCCTTGATCAGCAGGAAATACACAATCGTGGTGATGGAAATTCCCGCGTAGATCGCGCCCCAGCGTTTTGTTGTTCGCGAAATCCGGAAGCTGAACATGATCCTTGCGAGATACTGCACAAATGACCCCACAAAGAAGGAGATGAAAACGGATAGGAAGATTCCACCGATTATCGTCAGCGCGCTATTGTAGTTAATGAATTCCGAAACAGCCACGGCATTTTTTCCCGAGGAAAGGATGACCATCATCCCGACCGCGAAAGAAGCACCAAGTAATTCGAATATAAGGGAGACTGTCGTGGAAGTTGGAAGGCCCTGGGAGTTGTAAAAATCAAGCAGGATGATATCGGTTAGCATCACCGCCATCAGGATGTACATGACCTGCTCGAACGAAAAGAATGACGGCTCAAAAATGCCGTTTCGGGCGATCTGCATCATGCCGTTCGAAAATACTGACCCGATAAGGATACCGACACTGGCAATCAGGAGGATGGTCCGGAATGAAGCCACTTTCGAACCGATGGCCGAGTTAAGGAAATTGACCGCATCATTACTCACCCCTACGATCAGGTCAACAATGGCGAGTGCAAAAAGAAGAATTACGAAATAAAGGTAGATATCCATAATTTATCCCCGGGCTGCCTGATGGCGTTCTTCACTGTTACGTGCCATAATTGTGTTGCCATCCGGCTTCTGAATCCAATATGCTGTTCTTCTCATTGCGTTTACAGCCCAATTAAGGGCATTGATGCGAAAAAAACCGTTTTGTCCTGCAAATCTAATATGGCAATCGCAATATTACTGACATCCGGTATGTGAATCCCGCAATTTTACGAAAAGGAAATCAACCTTAACCATTTGTTAATATTGGCGGGCAACAGGAAATCGCGTTCTGAATCGGGCAATACCGGAAATTTATCGCTGACATTCACAAGGGGTCCCGATAAATGACTGAAGGATAATGAAATACCCAAATTTAATTCGGAATCTGACTTCCTGCGCTAAGATCCTGCCGCCGCAGTTCGTACCGGTCATGAGCACCGTTTTCATGGCTGCGCCACATGATTAGTCCGTTCTCCGTAGGAATGAAAGAGAACGTGCCGTGGAGTATAAATGTCCAGTCGAAACCGCTGTCCAGATACATGTGTTTACAAATGTTATCCTGTTTCCGGAAGTGGTATAGGTGCCACTGCATATGGCGGGAAACCTCGATTGAATCGCATTACCCTGAAAGGTCCCGTCGTTGAGCAGGAGCACGACGTCCGACGACGTTGAAAACGAACCGGGATGAATCCTGACAAAGGTACCCACATAAGAGCCTTCCAGACCGTGTACAACGCGCTCGTCAGCGCAACCTGCAAGGATAAGCAGGAGCGCAATGAGTATAATGGATATTCTTTTCACCGCAACGGACCTAATGATTAGACCCGCCAGCATCAATCTGGTTGTAAATTAATTTATCTCCTCGGAATAGTTTGGCTGGAACTCCACCTCAGCGGTGGCGTAACCATCTGAGGGAATGTGGCCATGCAGAAGTGCCGGATTCCACCGCGGACCAGCACGCAGTATGTCCTTTGCGCGCTCATCCCATTCATGACCCGCAGTCTCCAATGCCTCAAAGTCGCGGAGCTCGCCCGTTGCCGTGACACGAAATGACAGTTTTACCTTCCGAAACTTTTCGGCAGCTACTTTCCGACTTTCCGCTGCAAGGTATCGCTGCAATGATTCGTGTCCCCCATCCGGTTGTGGATAGAAAACGCTCTGATCGTAAATGTACTTCTCACCTTTGATGGTCCTGGCCCGGCCGTTGACCAGATAGCCATCCCGGTATTCTTCTCTGAAATGCATCTGCCCGTCAGGATGCCAGCCAAACCATAACCCTTCTTTTAAGCCGTTTCGGTACTCGCCTCTGAGCACGACCAGACCGGCAGGATTGCGTTCTTCAATTATTCCAAATCCATCTTTCACAAGCTGGACGCCGGCGCTGTCCCAACTGTTCTTGAGGCGAACTCCCTGGTCAAAGACCTCTTCGCGCTGAAGACGACCGTTGTTGTGAAATGTCTGCCACTTTCCGACCGGGCGGTCCTTCACATAACGCCCCGCCGACGTGTACGTATTGTGGTCACTGTAATAGAGAAACACGCCATGTTTAACGTTATCCTCATACGCACCTTTCATTTGAATTTTGCCATCTGCATAATAATCGAACACCGGACCCTGCCAGCGATGGAGCGAATCTCTTCGTCCGATACGATAGTATGGTCCGGGATACGGTATCTCCTCCCAGTTCTTATCATACCACACCTTCACGACTTCGCCAGGCGGATCGGGCGCAGGGGGCCGTTCCTCCGCTACCTCGTCGCCGCGCATGACCAGCGGATAATCAAGGTTACCAATACCCGCAAGGGAATCCAGCGCGATATCAATGCTGTCACGATAGATGTATGACTCTTCCCGGATGAGTTTCGACTTAAACAAGTTCTCGTGTTTCCGGAAATGGATATACCGTCGTAAACGAAACGTATCAGCTGCAAGCTTTGTTGGCACGACGGCGAGGCTCCGTAGTTCGTACGCTGCCGAATCCCACGACACGACGGCGGAATCGAAAACCTGCAGGTAGTCGGTGTCAGATAAACCACCCCGGGCTATACGCCGGTTAACGGTCTCTTCGGTGTTAAGCACGCGCTGAAAGAACCGGAAGTAATCAACCTGATAGCGCGGCAGAAGAAAATAGAATATTACCAGCGCGCCTAGTATTATCGCGGGTGCCAACCGTTTTGCCGGCGATACGGGTAGGAAGTGCGTCAGCCCAAGTACAGCACCGGTTGCAAGTCCTCCCATATGAGCGGCGACGTCAGCGCGCAATGCCTCGGCAAGGATAAAATTAATGACGAGGAACAGGACAAAATTGATGATCACACCAGTGAGGTGACCGTTGTTACTTCGGCTGTCGGCCAGATTCCTGACAAGGGAAACACCGAAAAGGCCAAAGATCGCACCTGATGCGCCAACGCCAAGCACAAACAGATTCCAGTACAGGCTCGCTATCGCCGCGCCGATTCCAGCAAGTACATAGGCCAGGACAAACGATTTCGTCCCGATATCCGGTTCGAGTTCGCGGCCGATTACAAAGAGGGCGTAAAGATTAAACAACAGATGGAAAATATGGCCGTGGAGGAACAAGTGGGTTATGATGCGGTACGCCTGACCATCGAGTGCGTACGGATTGAAAAGGCCCCCCATATCAAACAGCGTCGTCGACCATGCAGCACCTTCAAATGTGCCTGCGCGGAGAAAACAAAGCATGAATACCACGGCATTCGCGGTAATGAGGAACAACGTTGCGGGAGCGTTTCTGATCAGTTTCAACTGCACGTCTCTTTCATTAACGGCAAATTAGTTGAAAATCACAGAATCAAAAGAACAAAAAAATGCATTAAAGTTACAGAAACACATTTTCGGTTGTTGATTTGAGCTATCCATTACGGTTGATAAGGTACCGCTCCGAATGGCGCCAGTCGGGCGAAAACAAAATGAACTTTCCACCACCATTGCCGGTTGTAACGCTATAAAATTAATCACCATCCGAATGGAGATAGGAATAAGCACGTTTGTTGAAAATACCCCGGACCCGTCAACCGGTGTAGTCCGCAGTCCCTTTGAACGAATGCAAAACCTGATGGAGGAAATTGAGCTCGCCGACCAGGTTGGTCTCGATGTCTTTGCCATCGGTGAACACCACAGACCTGACTTTATTGTTTCATCGCCCGCGGTAGTACTTGCCGCTGCTGCAATGCGTACGAAAAAGATACGGTTGTCGAGCGCAGTAACGGTACTCAGTTCTGACGACCCCGTACGCGTGTTTCAGGATTTCGCGCACGTCGACCTGCTCTCCGGTGGCCGGGCTGAAATCATGGCTGGCCGCGGATCTTTTATTGAATCGTTTCCATTGTTTGGCAACGATCTCAAGGACTACGATTCGTTGTTTTCGGAAAAACTCGATCTGTTAATCGAGCTGAACAAAAGTGAACGAATCAGCTGGACGGGAAAGCATCGTCCGGCGATCGATAACCGCGGTGTTTACCCGCGACCATTTCAGAAGCAGTTACCGATTTGGGTTGCAGTCGGCGGAACACCGGAATCGGTGATTCGCAGCGCGACAAAGGGTCTGCCGATGGCACTGGCAATTATCGGCGGTATGCCGGAACGATTCGTACCGTTCGCCGAATATTATCGCGAAAGCTGGAACAAGGCGGGGCATGACCCGGCAAGCCTCCAACTCGGTATTCATTCACACGGCTACATTGCCGACGACTCTCAAAAGGCGGCAAATGAATTCTACGCTCCATATGCTTTTGTTATGAGTAAGATCGGCCGGGAACGCGGATGGCCACCGATGAACCGTGAGCACTATGAGGCTATGCGCGCGCCGGAGGGATCGCTGCTTGTGGGAAGCCCGGAGCAGGTAACGGACAAGATCCTATACGAATACGAACTTTTTGGCAATACACGTTTTCTGCTTCACATCAGCGTGGGCACGCTGCCCCATGCGCAGGTTATGCGTTCCATCGAACTACTGGGAACAAAGGTTGCACCGGCGGTAC
>CBKWFZ010000256.1:0-5850 GCA_966673785.1 uncultured bacterium | reverse complement strand
AACAAACGAGCGAACGATTTGACTGTCATTTTCAATCCATCCGAACGCGATGAGCGCGAATATCTTGAAGTTGTTAAAGAGAAACTGCATCTGGCATTAAGGCGCGCGGAATCATCCGTGCGTCAGTATTCGGACGAGCTTCGGCAGAATAAGGAATATATTCATCAGCACCAGTCCGGCATGGATGAAGCGGATATGGTGGCTGCCGAGCAATCGGTTAACCGGATGGCGTTCACGGGTGAATCGGCCGTCGACCGGAGACGGCGGCTTCTGAAACTGCTGCAATCGCCTTACTTCGGCCGGATCGACTTCTCCGGTGACGGACAAAACTCCACAACGCCGATGTACATCGGTATTCACACGTTTACAGATGAGTCGGCGAAAGAGAATATCGTTTATGACTGGCGCGCACCGGTTTCGTCGATGTTCTATGATTTTGAGCGCGGCGAGGCATGGTATAAGACACCGGCAGGCAAAGTAACAGGAGAGATCACGCTGAAGAGGCAGTACCGCATCCGTGACGGACAGATGGAGTTCATGATCGAGAATGACGTGAACATTCATGATGAGGTTTTACAAAAGGAGCTGAGCAAGTCTGCGGACGATAAAATGAAGAACATCGTCGCGACGATTCAGCGGGATCAGAACGCCGTAATCAGGAATGACAGTGCGAGCGTCATGATCATCCAGGGTGTTGCCGGTTCCGGCAAGACTTCAATCGCCCTGCACCGGATCGCTTTCCTGCTCTATCGTTTCAGGGACGAAATCCGGTCGCGCGACATCCTGATCATTTCTCCCAACAAGGTTTTTGCCGACTACATATCCAACGTGTTGCCTGAGCTCGGGGAGGAGCAGATTCCTGAAATGGGCATGGATGAGCTGGCTGCCGACCTTCTGGAATACAAGTTCCGTTTTCAGACTTTCTTTGAACAGGTGTCGTTGTTGCTTGAAGAACACGATGATGCGTTTGTCGAACGCATTCGATTCAAGTCAACGTTTGAATTCCTGAGCAAGCTGAATCAGTATTTCATCCATATTGAAAACAACTACTTCAACTGCGAAGAAATTCGCGTTGCGGGAACCGTGGTGCCATATCCCTACATCGAGGAGCGTTTCCGGGCATACCACCGGATCCCGATTTTAAAAAGAGTACCGGAAGTTGTAAAGGATGTTCTCCAGTATGTCCGGGAACAGGTGAAACGGAAACTTACGGGGGGTGAGAAAGCACGCGTGTGGCAGGCGATTCCACGAATGTTCCGGTTCGACAACCCGTTCGATGTCTACAAGGATTTTTATGCCTGGGCGGGCAAGACCGATATGTTTCGTATGATGCGTGGCGAGCGTCTCGAGTACAGTGATGTATTTCCGTTGATCTATTGCAGAATCCGCCTTGAAGGGATCGCGCCTCACGATCATGTGAAGCATCTGCTTATAGACGAAATGCAGGACTATACGCCGGTCCAGTATGCCGTTATTTCCCGCATATTCAAATGCCGTAAAACAATTCTTGGCGACGTCAGTCAGCGCGTCAATCCGTACAGCGCTTCTTCCGCGGAAGGCATAGAGCAGGTTTTTCCGCAGGGAGAGGTCGTGAAACTGTTCAGGAGTTACCGCTCAACATTGGAGATCACCGCTTTTGCCCAACGGATTATTCCCAATACCAACGTTATCCCGATGGAGCGACATGGTGAACAACCCGAGGTGGTCGGTTTTTCTTCGAACGCTGAAGAGGTCGCTGAAATAGGAAAATTGATTGCAGCGTTCCGTGATTCCGGACATCATTCCATGGGAATAATCTGCAAGACGCAAGAGCAGGCCGGGTATATTCATTCGGAACTGAAGGCAACCGGGGCTCAGCTACTCAGTCCCGAGAGCACGGTGTACAAACAAGGTGTCGTTGTCACGACGGTTCATCTCTCCAAAGGGCTGGAATTTGATGAGGTTGTGATTCCCTTTGTTTCAGCAGGAAACTATCAAACCGGTGTGGACAGGAGCATGTTATACATTGCGTGCACCCGCGCGATGCACCGGCTTACCCTCACGTATTCGCGGCAGAAGTCAGACTTCGTCTGATCATGCAGCGGAAACAAGTGTCACTGCTGACTTCTGACGTTTATGGTAATAGGTGTAGGACAGGAAGAGCGCTCCGAGTGGCAGCACCATGAACAGCATATCCGGCCTGGGTCCGAATGTCGCTATTCCCGAATACGCAGCACCTATAAGGTCGAAGAATAAACCGGCGTACGCCCATTCCTTGATCCTGGGGAAACCCGGGACCAGGATAGCGATGACGCCGAGCGTTTTCGCCACGCCTAGAAAGGGGATGATGTACGTCGGATAACCCAGTTGTCCGTTCACCATATCGACGGCCTCGGGTACGATCATGATGTCTGGAATCGCGGAAAAGAGCATAAACGCGCCAAACAATCCAGTGGCGGTCCAATAAACGATGTTTGTCTTTTTCATAACATTTAGCTTTATCTTGTTTCAAAGTTAACGCGTCGCTTGTGCAGCGAGGGTGGGCAGGTGCGGCAATATAAGGGTAAGATTGCGCCACACATAAGATGACCCATAACCTGAACTGATCGCAGATTCGCTTTATGGAATACAATACGTATGCGCCGTCTCAGGGATTAACGAAGTACATAAAGTGCTTCTGGACCCTTAGCGACGACGCTTCCGGTGCGGGAGTGCGCCAGCGGATCGTACCCGACGGATGTATGGAGATGATTTTTCACCTGGGTGATCACTTTATCCAGTTTGTCAGTAACGATAGTTTCGTCCAGCCGAAAGCATTTGTCTTCGGTCAGATTACAGAACCATTGGAGATCGCACCCTCCGGTAGATCCGACATCTTCGCTGTGCGTTTTCATCCGGAGGGTTTTAATCGATTTGCGACAATCCCGTTGCGCAGCATGTATGACCGGGCAGTTCCGCTTGACGAACTCTACGGTTCATCCGGATTTGAACTTGAGCGATGTATAGCAGCCGCTGAAAGTGTATCTGCACGCATGGAGATCGTTTCCATATTTCTGCATCAACGAATTATTGAAACCGGGGGAACGGATGAACTGGTGAGATCCGCTGTTGATTTGCTTATTGATTCAAAAGGCCAGCAAACATTGCAGGAGGTAGTCACAGGGATTCAGATTAGCCGGCGTCAGCTGGAGCGCAGATTTTCAGATGAAGTCGGTCTCACGCCGAAACAGCTTTCCCGGATCATCCGGCTTCAGAACGCGCTTGCAGGGATGAAGGAAAAACGATGGCCGTCTTTTACAGTGCTTGCCGCCGAATGCGGTTACTTTGATCAGGCACACTTCATACGTGACTTTCGCGCGTTCACCGGTTTCACGCCATCCGGATTTTACGGGGAGAATACACGTATGACGGGATTCTTTTCGGATAATGGAGAAATGTCGTGATTTTACAATCACGGGAAGTCTCAATCAGGTAAACTTGAAGCAAAATCAGCGGTATGCAGGTCTCATTGTTTTTGATTCTCACGCAATGCTTTCTTAACACGACGATTCAGCAGAAACAGCTGACCTGGCTTGCCGGCTCATGGGTGATCGAAACCCCACGCGGTAAACTGATAGAAAGCTGGCAGGTGGAATCTGACAGTCTGCTCACCGGGAAGAGCGAGTTTCTCAGGCCGGACAGCGACGCAAAGCTTCAGGAAACGCTACGCCTGGAGCGGCGAAATCACGACTGGTACTACGTGTCAAAGGTGGAAGGCCAGAACGAAGATCGTCCGATAACATTTCGTGTTACTTTTATCGGAAGCGACGAGTTTATTTGTGAAAACCCGGAGCACGATTTCCCCCAGCGGATCGCCTATCGAAGGATCGAGAATCGCCTGTTTGCGAGCATCGAAGGATTGGAGAACGGCAAACTCCGGAAACGTAATTTTGATTTCACCCGGAATTTGGATTCAAGGTGAGCTATGGGTGTGAGCGTCTAATTTGCCTCATGTCGCCTATTCACCTTCCAGCAGCCATCCAACATAGGCGATCTTCCACACACCGTCATGCTTTTCCATGATACGCGTTTCACGGCTCAGTCCGGGCATATCCATAAGGTTATCACCGGTGTCTTCACCGTACTGATCGAACGTCAGCCACGCGACGTCACGATAAATCCGCATGTTCATGTTTTCCCTGCGGACGCGTGTTGCTGTAGGGTTTGCCTCCGGGCTTTTGGTAAAATGATCTTTCGATCTTGCAGAGCGCTGGTCCCATCCCTGTACAACAGTAACACCACCATCCTGCCACCAGCCCATGGTACGGATATAGGGTGCGTGTACCCAATACGACGCCCACTTTTCGTAATCTTTATTCCAAAATGCAGCCGATTCTCCTTCGATCACTGCAAGGATAGCTTTTTGCTCCTTCTCATAATCTACAGCTTCCGATGTCTCGTTAACGACCTGTTGGCATGATGCGCACATAATGACGGCGGCGAAAAGAAAAATTCCGGAATATTTCATAGGATAAGGGTTTTATGCTAAGTTAAGATAAATCTGTAACGATAACCGGTAGCTGAGGTTTCGTCAACTTACCTTAAAAGATAAACTATGAAAAAGAAAACAGTCTGGATTATAATCGCGTCCCTTGTAATCCTAGTCGTTGTAACACTCGCTTACCTGATGTACAGAAACCGGAGCCTTAGCCCTCCGGGAGAAGTTGCTGCAACCTCGGGTGATCTGACCGTGAGCATCACGTATAGCAGACCATCGGTGCGGAACCGGCTTATCTTTGGTCCGGAGGACAAACAGGCGCTGCAGCCGTATGGGAAATACTGGAGACTTGGTGCCAATGAGGCGACGGAAGTAACATTCAGTCGCGATGTTTCTTTCAACGGAGCTGCGGTGAAAGCCGGAACATATCGAATGTACGCGGTGCCTGGTCCGAAAGAGTTTGAAATCATCCTGAATTCGGAATTGGGAAAATGGGGCGCGTTCGAGCCAGATCATAGCCTTGACGTGATGACTACACGCGTGCCTGTTGAAAAGAGCAGTTCGCCTGTCGAGCAGTACACAATCACACTCCCGGTTGTGGATAATGGCGTCGATATTGTTTTTGAATGGAGTGATGTTCGGTTTGCTGTCCCGGTTCGGTAATGCCATTCCATTCAGCCTGTTGACATGATCACGCGGGCCGGAATTTTCCGGTTGTTGTAATCAACGTTAATTGTCGATGTCTTTTAACGATGGCCTGTTATCGTTCGGGTCGCGTTTTTCATATTTGACACGGAACTTCGTCAGGTCAGGCTTTCGCTCGCGTTTACGATTGAGTTCATGCCGGTAGATGGTCTGACCGAGTTCGTACAGAAAGGGCCACCCGACGGATTTGTATTCGTATTTGTTGTCATTCAGAATTCCATCACTGTTCACATAAAGTGTTGTGGTCAGCATGAACTCGACGTTGTTCGTAAAATCAACCACATACGATACATCGGTAAGGAAGCCGTATGCCCAGCCAACCTTATTAAACACACGCACAGCGGGTGGCATTTTATGTTTCCCCCTGAAGTAGAACTTCACATAGCTGTCGTAGTATTGCGCCGTGTCATACTTGGGATAACTTGTTTCGGATGGATATTGTGAAAGATAGCGATACAGGAAATCATAGTCATCGCCGGAGAATCTCCACCGCTGGTCAGCCGGAACAGATTTAGGAAACATAACGGATTGAAGCATGCGCTGAAGTTCGGCAAGCGGTAGGTTGTTCGCCTTTGTAAAGTCAATCGGCTTAAGTACGAGGCTGTCGTTTCCGTCGAGGTGACCTTTTCCCATTAATACTGAACTTTCGTAGGTGAACGGATCGTCGTTGTAGGCCGGTGGTTGCGTGT
>CBKWFZ010000255.1:0-5851 GCA_966673785.1 uncultured bacterium | reverse complement strand
TCGGCGTGTTTTTCGCACTAGGCGCCCTCGGTATTCCGTTCGTCCTGGGAATGCTGGAGGATCAGGTGGCTTACCAAACAGTGCTTTTTTACACCGGGTGTCTCGTGATTCTGTTTTCGATTGTCTTTGTCCTGGTCACGTTCCCGAAGCCGAAGCTGGCCAAGGGTATTCCTTCATCACGCGTCTTTGCGTTGTTCAAGGATGAACTGTTGCTGATCATCGGACTTTTCCTGTTCTGCCAAAGTGGCTTTGAAACTTTAATAAACAACTGGACAACGACTTTCCTTGTTCAGGCCCGCGATGCTCCCACCGGCAAATCCTTGTATGCGCTGTCGGTATACGTCGCCGCAATGGCTGTGATGCGACTCGTGCTGGGCAGCCTCCTGCGAAAATTCAGTTCCAGGATAGTTGTATTGATTTCGACTTTCCTCCTGATCGCCGGCACGCTGATACTTGCCTCCGCTACATCGTATATTCTATCCGTTGGCGGGTTGATTTTACTGGGGTTTGGACTGGCAGCTGGGTTCCCGGTCATGCTTGGACTGGTGGGAGCGAGATATGCCGATATATCGGGAACTGCCTTCAGCATCGTGATTTCGATCGCGCTGGCAGGTAGTATCCTTCTGAACTATGGGATGGGGTTGATCGCAAAGTGGTATGGCATCAGTTATCTCACGTTGCTGTTTCTGGCCTTGTCCATCGTTATGCTTGGACTTATACAAGTCACGTTCAATAAACTTAAAACTAAAACACAATAAACAATGCTGGCAAAAGAATGGCTCAATAACACGCGCAGTGTTATGGCTAAAATCGAGGAGACGCAAATGACGAATATCCGGGAAGCGGCGGAAATCATGGCGAATAGCATAGAGGCCGGACGGTGGGTGCACACGTTTGGCTGCGGGCATGCTACAATTCCAATCGAAGAAATGTACCCCCGCATCGGTGGGTTTGTTGGCTTTCACCCGATCATCGAATTGCCACTCACGTTCTTTACCCGGATTACCGGCGAAATGGGCGTGCATCAGTTTCTCTTCCTCGAACGCGCGGAGGGATACGGTGTCGAGATCATGAAGGGATACAACTTCGATCCGCGGGACTGCATGTGGCTGTTTTCACATACCGGTATCAACAACGTGAACATTGATGTCGCGCTCGAAGCAAAGAAGAGAGGCATGAAAGTGATCGCCTACGGTTCGGCGTCTGAGGCAAAAGGCAAGACCACGCGTCACTCGTGTGGTAAAACGATCTTTGACATTGCGGACCTCGTCGTGGACACATGTGCCCCGGTCGCTGACGCATCGGTATCATTGAAAAACCACGAAGACAAAATCGGACCTGTTTCTACCATGGCGTTCATCACCTGCGTCTGGATGACGGTCACTACCGTTGCAGAAATTCTGGCTGATCGCGGTGTTAAGCTCTACATACACCCGTCGCACAACGCTCCGGGAAGTAATTCTCCAAAAGAGCGGTTGGATAATGCGCTGGCTGAGTACAAACGGCGGGTGGCAGGAGTGTAGGGTGTAGATGTATCGCTGCCTTCGGCTTCGTTCAGGCAGCGAATTGATTTGCGAGGAAGTATTCCATTTCCTTAGAAAGACACTACGGATCCTGAGCATGGCATGCGCGAAGGGGAGAAGCGAGCGAAGGACCGGGGCGAGCGCAATCGATTAACCGCGATAAGTTGAAACCTCCCAAACTATATCCCATGCAGACATAGCACTCGCTGTTCTTTACCCTCGCCCGATGTTGAAAGTGCACGGATTGGTCCTTTCTCCTGTAACAAATCTTGTACGCTTTCACTTAGGTTGCACCGCAGTGGATTTTGCTTTTCAATCATGGTCCTCTTCCATGCTAGTTTTTTTTACCCTTGATATATTTCTCGGCGGCCTTAGCTTCGGTGATTGAGAGAAATCCCTGAAAATAGACAAGGCAGTTCGCATTGTCGTTTGTCGTGAAGCAATCCGGATTTTGTTTTGTAACTTGTTCCGTACACGCGTTCGAAGGTCTGTTGTAAATCCGGTGCAGAGTACAGTTTGGGTCTTATGGCCATGATGTAAATTCAGGCAACATCGTTGATCATGAAGTAATTAAAGAAACTTTGGCCTGACTGAGCACACGGGTTTACTGATGTTTTTTTGAGCCCCTTCACACTGAATTATGTTCGGCGTTGTAAGAGCGGGTGAATATCATGCTCGTATTTTTGATGGAATAGTGTCAGGTTCTGTGAATGCAAGTGAATGAGCTTCATGTACCCAATGGTATCCCAATTGTAACGACTTCGCTCGCCCTGATCCTTCGCTCACCGCTCCCTGACACACATGCCATGCTCAGGATGCAGTTGTGCTCTTTTATTATCAACAATTTAAGTTGGATCCTGAGCGCGGCACATACCAAGGCCCGATCGCTATGCTGTGGAGACTTTCCTGATTCGATCCATCATATTGATGACTCGCTTGTCTTCCAACGTACACCGGACACCAATTCAGATGCCACGAAAAAGGTCGAACGCTTGCTACAGCATTCGACCTTCAATTCACCATGCTCTATAACAGCAGGTGCCTTCGGATCAGTACCCCTGATTCTGACTGAGAAACCCTTTCATACTGGAAGCACCATCGATCGCTCTTTGCGGGATCGGGAATAGTCTTTTGTGTACATCATTATCCGTCTTCCCCGTCCAGGCGGATTCGTATTTTCCGAAGCGGATCTGATAGGTTCTTCTGAATCCCTCCCAGTAGAGTTCGAAGCCCGCTTCCCGGAATAGCACATCAAGATCAATCGAGCCCAGGGCAGGGGGGATCTGATCGGGACGCGCAGACCTGGATGACCGCAATGTGTTGACATCTGCCAGTGCCCCGTCGGCGTCACCGTTTCGCAGCTTCGCTTCTGCGCGCATCAGGTAGATTTCCCCGAGACGGATCAACACAACGTCAACGCTGCTGTAAGAGCAGCAATTCGGGGCAGTCCGGCTAAACTGATACTTGGAAAACCGGTGTCCGGTGTTATGGAGGCTTCCCTGTTCAGTGAAGTCTACATTGAGCGAATGGTCGACATACCGAAGGTTAGCGCCACTTGTCCTTCTGTTGATTACGGGATAAACTCTTATCTTTCCATCCTCGCACGTCATGATCTTGCCGGTAGCGTCTTTACGCGGCCCCCAGATAACACCACGAAGAATTCCCCTGTCCATTTCAAACGCTGTTGCATCGACACAATAGTAATGGTCGCCATCGTTCAACGGAGTGACACCCGTAAGATCCTGCAGCTCTTCCGGAACCATGGTGTTTCTCTGATAAAATCGCGCATCGGCGGTAGCGGCTTCTGCGCTGCCGTAGGCATCAACCCAGCTCTGAATAAAATCCGGGGTGGCCGCTGCGGCATCTGTTCCTCTCGTGCTGGGAAATTCGGGTCTCGGTACCTGGTCCCCTGAAATCGACCAGTAAGCCCATCTGCTATGCTCGGTTTCAAGCACCCCGCGCTGATCCTGCGCAAAAATGATCTCCGGATTCGAATGATTGTTATCGTTGAACAGGTCAAAGTACTCTGGCGACAACGAATGCGCTCCAGCGATGATATTATCGGTGTACGCGATCACTTTATCCATATCCGCTTTCCGGAATTCAGGTACACCATACGGATCACGGTACACTGCTGCATTCAGGTACAAGCGCGCAAGCAAAGCCATGACTGCATCTTTGTTCAGTCTGCCCTTACCCACATCGTTGCTCATCTCATTCACCACCGACAGCAGTCTTCCTTCAATATAATCGATGGCATCCTGTCCTCTCAGAATTCCTGATGTCTGATCAGAGCTTTCCTTTACGAAGACGAGTCCCCAGTTATCAAGCGCCAGCATGTTAAGGTATGCATTCATGGCGATCATCTCGTAAAGCGGATGTTGCGCGTCCCCATTTCCCTTTTCAACTTCTGCTTTCAGTCGCTCTTCGGCAAGGACGGCCCTCGACAGACATAACGTGATGCTGGTCCACGTATCCGTCACCAGTCCGTTACTTGGTGTCATCAGATGTTGGTGAACGGCAATAAACTTTCCTCCGTCATACCAGTCTGTGCCGCCGCGGTAGGGGAGGATTGCCTCATCGGAAGCGATTTCCTGAAGACCGAAATTTACCGTGTGGAACCAGACGTTACGGAGCAGGCCATACACTGGTGCAATTGAACCGCTGACAATTTCCGCCTCGCCTGTACCTGTCAGCGATTCGTCAAGAATCTCTTCCTGAAGTGAAGTACAACTAATAATTCCAAAAAAGAATACCGCGATCGATGATGCTTTTTTAAATCTGATATTTTTCATCTGTTGATTGTGCTAAGTGTGATTCAAAAAGGTGTATCTTATTTCAGAATGTCACATTAAGGCTGACCATGATCGTTCTGGCTTTCGGATACGTGAAATAGTCGATGCCAAAAGTCTGAATTCCCCCAATAGTTGATCCCGTGTTGATCTCCGGGTCATATCCCGAATAGTCTGATACAACGAAGAGATTCTGCCCGGTAACAGACAGACGTGCACGCTGGAATGCATTAGAAAGACCAATCTTGTCGGAGTTCAGCGTGTATCCGATCGTCATATTGTTCAGTCTCAGGAACGATCCGTCTTCCAGGTAACGCGTTGACACCGTGTTGGCGTTTGAAATCGCCTCGTCAGGATACCTGACCGCGAAATCTGATGTATTATTTGACTTGGTCAATTGCGCTTTGGTGAAAAGACTCATTGCTGTATGGTTGTAGATCTTGTTTCCTGCAACGCCGTTGAAGTTGATGTTCAGGTCAAGGTCCCGGTACCTCAGGTCTATATGAAATGCGTAAATTGAATTGGGGATAGCGCTGCCGACAACGCTTCGATCATTGTCCAGCGTCGCGTCATCTCCATTAATGTCTCTGAATACGTTCAGTCCGTCTTCGCCAATTCCGTCAAACTGGAACATATAAAATGCTCCGATCGGCTCATTGTTGATATAGCCGTTGATTGTCGCACCGGTCTGACCGGAACCCTGCGCGGCGCCCGTGGTGAGTACGGAATAAGGAGAATCTTCTACCTTGTTCTGAATGTAGGTTATATTTCCTCCGATGGTGTACGAAAAGTCTTCCGAAATCGTGCCATGATAATTCAGCAGCAACTCGATGCCATTGTTCCTGATCTTCATGTCCTGGATATTTGTCCAATACGTGGCAGTGGGCTGAACCGGATCGGCGGGTGTTACTTCCAAAAGTATGTTTGACGATTGCTTGTTGAAGTAGTCTAAACTTCCGCTCAGGCGATTACCGGCGAGCGAAAAGTCAAGCCCGACATTCATTTGCGTGGATACTTCCCATTGGAGGTCAGGATTTGCAAGACGGGTATAAACGATTCCATACGGATATGTGCCAAGAGAATTTGCATTGGGATCCAACGGATAGGTATTGTAGCTCTGACTACCCGTTAGAAGCCTGCTCTCGGTATAGCTGGCCTTTGTGATCTTGGAGGGAATCTCCTGGTTTCCGGTTCTGCCCCAGCTTGCGCGCAACTTGAGGTTGTCGAACGTTCCGCCATCGAGAAAAGATTCTTTGGCGATGTTCCAACCGAGCGCAACAGATGGGAAGTAACCATATTTATTGTTTTCACCGAACTTCGAAGATCCATCCGCGCGAAGCGTGGCGGTTAACAAATACCGGTCGTTGAAGGAATAATTCAAACGACCGAAATATGACTGCAATTCGTTCTTAACGGCTGCCGCACTCACGGTTGTAGGGTAAGCGGTGGTGCTGCTTTGATCCTGATATTTAGGCTCGATGTTGTTATTCGCAAAGCCCCGGTATGAGAAATTCCTGTCTTCCTCTAAAAAGCGTT
>CBKWFZ010000254.1:0-5863 GCA_966673785.1 uncultured bacterium | reverse complement strand
CGTCAGCACCCAGTGGTTTTCTTCAGGAAAATAGATAAGCCGGCTTTTGATACCTCGCAACTGCGCTGCCTGAAACGCTTCGAATGCCTGTCCATCGGGTACACGGTAATCCTTACCACCCTGATAGATGAGGATGGGTGTATCCCACTTGTCCACCAGATTGCTTGGGTCGAACTCGGCATAGCTACGCTGCGCGGCTTTGTTTTCTTTATCCCAATACGGTCCGCCATAATCAAAGTCGACAAAGAAAAGCTCCTCCGTCGTGCCATACATGCTTTTCAGATTAAATATCCCGTCGTGCGCGATGAAGGATTTGAACCTTTTGTTGTGAATACCGGCGAGGTAGAAAACCGAATACCCTCCATAGCTCGCACCGACACAACCGATACGCTGCTTGTCAACGAAGGCTTCCTTCGACACGTCGTCAATCGCAGATAGATAGTCCTGCATGACCTGACCACCGTGGTTCTTGCTGATAGCCTCGTTCCATTCAACACCATGTCCGGGCATACCTCTGCGGTTAGGTGCCACAACGATGTAGCCATTAGCCGCCATCAGCTGGAAGTTCCAGCGGAACGAATAGAACTGACTGAGCGGAGCCTGTGGGCCACCCTGGCAGTATAACAACGTTGGATACTTCTTTGCCGGATCGAAGTCAGGCGGATAAATTACCCAGACCACCATATCCTTGTTATCGGTAGTCTTAACGGTACGTTTCTCAACCTTGCTCAGCCCGACTTTTTTATACATGTCGTCGTTCACATGCGTGAGCTGGACCATCTGCCCATTCGCGGTATTCAGCGTATACAATTCCGCGGCATGATTCATATCAGTCCGCGAAACCACCAACGTACTGCCTGCCTGTCCGACGATTCCTGTAACATCGAACTGGCCATTTGTGATCTGTTTTACCACCGGCATCTTTTTCGTAAGTCCCGGGTAATCGACTTCAAAAAGCTGGATTGTACCTCCAACCGCTGCTGTGAAATAGATCTTCTTTCCGTCGTCGCTCCAGCGGAAATCGGATACCGTACCATCCCATTGCCGGGTCAGGTTGATGGTCACCGTTCCCCTTTTTACAATGATGTCGTTTTTGTCCGACTCATAGCCGTCGCGTGCCATACTCAACCATGCAAGCTCGCCGTTTTTCGAAAATGAAGGATGTGTATCATACCCTACCCGTCCTTCTGTCAGATTAACGGTTACGCCCGTGGTCACATCATACTCATACAGATCGGTGTTCGTGCTCTTCGCGTATTCGGTGCCCGACTTTGGCTTAGTTACATATACAATCTTTTTGCTGTCGGGACTCCAGGTGAAGTCCTCTTCGCCACCAAAGGGCTTAGTCGGACAATCAAACATTTGCTCCGCCATAATATCCTTGCCTTCACCGGGTTTGCCGTCGGAAAGCGGATGCAGGAACAGGTGGCTGTACTGGCCGTCCTCCCAGGTATCCCAGTGACGGTAATTGAGACTCTCGTAGATTTTCACATCTGATTTGGTGAGCTCCGGGTAGTAATCAACGCCGTAAACTTTCTGGACTTTTACTTCCGTGGGGATGATCTGGTATTTGCCATCCGGAGAAATTGTCGAGTTAACGGAGAGCTTACCCAGATCCGGGACTTCGGTTGCAGCTCCGCCTTTGATGGGAATCGTAAAGTGTTTTCGGGCGCTCTTATTGGTTTCCGCGTTTGGGTATGTGACGCTATAATAAACCGATTGCTGATCTGTGGTGACACCGGCGCCGCCAACGCGTCCAAGCTGCCATAGCAGTTCGGGGGTCATCCGGTCCTGCGCCGAAAGGAATAACGTACTGAAAATCAATACAGTAGTGACAAGCAATTTCATGAGATTAATGAGTTTGGGTAAAGATAGGTTTCCGGTCCTCAATTTCAAATTGGAGAGCGGGAGGCGCAGAAATACACCAACGCAGTGACGCTGTGTCGCTGAGTTCCGCAGAGTTATTTGAATTTTAACGCCCATGACTTTATGGCGACCTTGTGGTGAAAATCATCCATGATAAGAACCGCAAACACGTCAATTACCGGTACACACACTTGCGGTTCAAAATTCGCTACCAGCACCTGAAAGAAAGCCATTCTGATGAAGACGTAATTGAAAGTATAAAGACTAAGCTCAGAGAATCGAAACCCAGCCAGTAGCCAGCTGCCAGTTGCTACCTGAAATTCCTCCCATCCGGAAAAATCTTTCCCTGCACCATTTCCACATGTGTTTTACCTTCCACGCGCTGATCACGGGCAGGGCCGGTTCGCTCATCGGAACGTGCAAAAGTCGAGAATGATACTTCTTCGTTATGAGAACCGGGAAGTAACTTTTGTAAGAGTCGGGAATAATTAACACACCGGCTTACGATCACGTGGATCACCTCTCCTTCCCGTTGCACTTTGCCTTCGACCATCAGCAGACGCGACTGAATGATCTCCTTTCGGTATTTGTCGAAAAGCTTCTGGAACACAACCAGGTTCGCGGTACCCGTTTCATCTTCAAGCGTAATAAAACAAACACCCTTTGCGGTTCCGGGGCGTTGGCGAACCAGGATAAGACCTGCAATTTTTACCCGTGTTCCTTCGCGAATTGTTTCCAGATCGCGCGCCGACACCACACGGAGTTGTGTCAGTTGTTCGCGGATAAAGCTTAAGGGGTGCGCTTTTATGGATAGTGATGTCGTTGCATAATCGTGAACGACATGTTCGGACAACGTCATCGCCGGAAGTTTAATGCTGTCTTCCGATTTGTCTTTTTCCGAGGCAAAAATAGTATGGGGCTGCTGGTCTTTTACCGATACCTCCCACAACGCCCTGCGGCGATCGAAACCCAGGGAACGAAACGCATCGGCGTCAGCAAGACGTTCAAGCGAGGCATCGCCTACTCCTGCCTCCCGTAATTGGTGAATGGAGGTATAACCCTGCTTTCTGCCCTTGACCAGTAACTGAATTTCTTCCTCACGGATACCTTTAATCTGGCGGAAGCCCAGTCGCATGGCAAAATACTTTCCCGACTCTTCTTCAAGCATGTTATTCCATTGTGAAAAGTTTATATCAATGGGAAGAATAGTCACTCCGTGTTTTCGTGCATCCGAGATGATTTGGGCAGGCTGATAGAATCCCATGGGCATGCTGTTCAGCAGTGCACAGGCAAATATCTCGGGATAATAACACTTTAGCCACGACGATACATAAACGAGCAATGCAAAGCTGACCGCGTGGCTTTCGGGGAAACCATAACTTCCGAAGCCTTCCAGCTGCCGGAACACACGTTTGGCATATTCGTAGGTATAGCCCTTCCGTGTCATGCCATCCACCAGCTTCTTTTCAAAATGGCTCATCATCCCCTTGAACTTGAATGTCGCCATACTCCTGCGCAGCTCATCGGCTTCAGTAGGTGTGAATCCCGCCGCGACGATGGCAATCTTCATCGCCTGTTCCTGGAATAGCGGCACACCAAGTGTTCTTCCCAGAATTTCTTCAAGTTCCTTTGAGGGATATTCCACGGGCTCTTCACCATTGCGGCGACGTAAATAAGGATGAACCATATCACCCTGGATCGGACCGGGACGGACTATCGCTACCTCAATCACCAGGTCGTAAAAGCATTTGGGTTTCAGTCTCGGCAACATGGATTGTTGCGCCCGGCTTTCAATCTGGAAAACACCAATCGTATCGGCATGACTGACCATCTCATATACTTTCGGATCATCCTGCGGAATGTTGGCCAGGGTAAGGTCCAGGCCATAATGAAGCTTAGCCAGGTCGAACGCCTTTCTGATACAGGTAAGCATGCCCAGTGCAAGTACATCGATCTTGAGAAAACGAAGCGCTTCAATGTCGTCCTTGTTCCATTCAATGCAGGTGCGGTCTTCCATACGCGCGTTGTGTATCGGACAGAGATCGGACAACTGCCCTTGCGTTATTACGAATCCACCGGTATGCTGTCCTAGCTGACGCGGGAAACTGATAAACTGTTCGGTTAACTGCAGCACTTTACGAATCGTAGGATCGTCGGGGTTAATTCCCTGGCTGACGATACGATCCCGGTCAAAACCTTCGTCGGAAAACTCCCATATCAGGCCGGACAACCGATTGACGGTATCAACGGACAGTCCCATTGCTTTTCCCACATCGCGAATAGCGCCTTTATGATGCAGCTGAGTAACGGTAGCTACAACGGCAGCCCTGTCACGGCCGTACTTACGGTAGATGTACTGCATTACTTCCTCACGCCTTTCATGCTCGAAGTCAACATCAATGTCAGGCGGCTCATTTCGCGCTGAGGAGATGAAGCGCTCAAAAAGCAGATCAAACTTTGAGGGATCAACGGAAGTGATTCCCAGGCAATAACAAACTGTTGAGTTAGCTGCAGATCCCCTGCCCTGACAAAGTATTTTCTGTTCACGGGCATAGCGTACGATGTCGTATACCGTGAGAAAGTATTCGGCGTAACTCATTTGTCCGATGAAATTCAGTTCATACTGGATGGTTGCCCTGACTTTTTCAGGGATACGTTCGCCGAAAAGACGAGCAGCACCCTGCCACGTTAAGTGTGTAAGCTCCTCCTGAGGGGTACGGCCTTCGCTGGTTATCTCCTTCGGGTACTGATACTTAAGTTCTTCAAGGGAAAAACTACAGGAACTTGCGAGGTTGAAGGTATTCAGGATCGCATCGGAATGGTGACGAAACAAGCGTTCCATTTCATCAGGCGGTTTCAAATACCTTTCGGCATTGGGGTGCAACCGGTAACCTGCATTATGTATTGTGCACTTTTCACGTACGCAGGTAACAACATCCTGCAATTCCCGCCGTGACGGGGTATGGTAGTGAACATCATTCGTGGCGACTACAGGTATGTCGTACTGGTCACCGATGTTTTGAATTCTGTAAAAGTATTTTGAATCATTTCCATTGTACAGCCGTGATGCGGCAATGAACAGATCATTTCCAAAAGCTTCGCGATACTCTTTCGCAATGGAGTAGAATGATGGCTCAAAGTCAAATGCTTCATTCAGCGAAAGCGGTGGAATCAAGATAAATTTCGAGCCCTTTGCATGACTGTAAACATCAGCCTTATAGAGATGGCACTTCCCTTTTTCTGCGCGGCGATTCCCTAAAGTCAATAACCCTGATATCCGGGCATAGGCCTCTTTGTCTGTCGGAAAGACTAGGAGTGACTGGCCATCGAGCAGGTCAAGACGGCATGCCGGAATTATGCGTATCCCAAGTTTTTTTGCAACGACATGGGCCCGTACAATTCCAGCAAAAGAATTCCTGTCAGTAATCGCGATGGTTTCGTATCCATACATCGCGGCCTGTTCAACCATTTCCTCAGGATGGGAAGCACCGCGAAGAAATGAAAAGTTGGTTGTTACCTGAAGCTCTGTATATCGCATGCGTTGCGGATTTAACGATGTGGCATTCAGGCAAAAAAGCCGTGCAGAAACCATTGAAACGTGCTGTCGTCATAGTGGCCCAGGCGAAACAACCAGTAGCGACATCCATCCTCGTCCTCGACGGAATAGTAATCCCGGTGCTGGCCTTGCTGCAGCCACCATTCCTGCTCAATACGTTCCGGTCCGTCAGCATGAACAACCTTGTGCAATTTTCCCTTATACCTGAAAAGCATGGGCGGGTAGTCGGGAATTGGCGCGGTAACTTCAATCCTTTCCGGATGCGGCAATACCCTGATTGGACGGATTTTATCAGTCCTCCAGGTCGTAACCGGTTCTTCCTGCAAGGAGCTGGCTTTTCTGTAAGAACGCTCCGGCCAGTAATGTTCGTCAGGAAGAAAACGACTGATTGCCTGATCGCCAATTCTCCCGGTAAGCCGGTCAACCAGTTCTGCGAGATGG
>CBKWFZ010000253.1:0-5864 GCA_966673785.1 uncultured bacterium | reverse complement strand
GAACCGGGCGCGATATCCGGCATTCATTTTCGTACCGCAGTGCCCGGAACATTGGTGCTGGGGCGGAATTGAGAACGTACCCGCGATTGACACCCTGGTAGTCGAAGCAATGGCGGCGATCGAGGAAGAATTTCCGGTTGATCGAGCCCGTCGCTATCTTACCGGTAACTCACTCGGTGGCTACGGGGCGTGGCATTTGGCCGGAACCAGACCGGATCTGTTTGCGGCGGTAATACCCATCTGTGGTGGCGGCAATCCGGTTCATGGTAAGCGACTCGCGGACGTTCCGTTATGGGCATTTCACGGAGCAGAAGACCGGAATGTACCCGTGGCGGGTTCCCGTGGAATTATCGAAGCGATCCGGCAGGAGGGCGGTGATCCGAAGTACACCGAGTTTCCGGATCTTGCTCATGATATCGGGAATGCTATCCTTCACACGGATGGCGTATGGGACTGGATGTTCGCGCAGGAGAAAGAACGGAAATAAGGTAGCATACAAACAAACATTGTAATGGAACACAACGCAAAATCTATCCGGCCGTTCATCGGATGCCGTGAATTCGAACTGACGCGAGGTTTCTATCGCGATCTCGGATTCCACGAAAGTGTGATCGATGCAAAGATGTCCTACTTCAATTCAGACGGGATGGGCTTCTACCTGCAGGATTATTATGCCCGGGAATGGATCGATAATACGATGGTGTTTCTAGAGGTCGACGATGTCATCCGCCACCGGGAGGAATTGCTGCAATTAAAGCTTCCTGAGAGGTACCCCGGCGTACGGGTAACAGACATTCGCGAGTGGGACTGGGGAAGGGAATACTTTCTCCATGATCCGTCCGGTGTATTGTGGCACTTCGGTCGGTTTGGAAAATAGTCTCATTAAATCAATTACCTGAATGAAGAAGCGGGCTATTCTCGGAATTGTTATCCTGTTCGGCGTCGCCGCGTGCGATCACGTTTATCGTGAATATGACAAAGATTCTTTTTCCACGATGAGTTGGAAAGACGGGCAGACGGTCACGTTCACCCCGGTTATTGAAGATACCGGAAAGCCCTGCCGGATAGAGCTGGGTATCCGGCACCACTATGGCCTGAACGTGGAAAAGTTTGGCGTGCAGGTGCTGGTAACGTCACCGTCGGGAAAGGAGGAAAGGTTAGCTCTGGCTGTAGTCGTGAAGGACCCTTCCGGCGAGCGCATCGGGGACTGCATGGGCGATATCTGTGATCTCGAAACCGCGATTGCCGACGATTATAAGTTTGCGGAAGCCGGAACCTACACGGTTTCAGTGAGCCATACGGAGCACGGCTATCAGATTCCGGGGATTATGGAGGTTGGACTGATCATCGACGAGAAGGAGTAAGCCAATCTGCATGAAAACAATTCCGCTCTTAAATGGGTTGGCCGGAAAGCTTAGGATTCATTAGCATCGTATCGTTAACGACAATGGCTATTCTTTTCGAGACCCTTCGCGAACCCCACCTTCCTGCTGTCGTCGGGATATACAACTGGTATGTGGCAAACTCAACAGCTACGTTTCATACCGAACCCGTCGCACCGGCCGAGATGCTCGAGTTTTTGTACATCGGTCATCCGCGGTATAAATCCTTTGTAATCAAATTGGAAGAAGAGATAGTGGGCTATTGTTTTCTTACCCAGCACAAGAAGCGTCAGGCCTACGATCGAACCGCCGAGGTAACCGTGTATCTGCATCCGGAATTCCGGGGCCAGGGGATAGGCAGGAAGGCACTTGACCATCTGGAGGCCGAAGCCCGGGCCGTAAACCTGAGCAACCTTATCGGTGTGATTTCGGGCGACAACCTGGGCAGCATCCGGGTCTTTGAAAAAGCCGGGTATGTCAAGTGTGCACACTTCCGCAACGTCGGGGAAAAGTTTAATACGGTGTTGGATGTCGTAGCTTATCAAAAGGAGCTGTTATGAGGAAACTCATAATCGCTTTTAGCTGCATCCTATTCGCGTTAGGATGCGCGTCAAAGGAAGATAGGAAACCCTATCAGACGTATGTCGTGGACGAGGCTGGAATAATCCCGGGTCCCCAGCAGGACTCGCTCTCCGAACGTTTGCGTGCGTTTCGTCATGAAATGGGGCCACATATTGCGATTTTCACGATAGATTCGCTTGGTGAAAAGACTATCGAGGACCGGGCAATCGATATCGTTGAGGAATGGAAGTTTGGAAGAAAAGGAATTGATGACGGGCTCCTTATTCTCGTTTCGTACTTTGATCGCCAGGTCCGCATTGAGGTGGGATATGGCCTTGAACTGATCATTCGGGACGACGTCGCGGCAAGGATCATCCGCGAGGATTTGGCCCCGTATTTCAGGAACGAAGAATTTGGAAAGGGCCTGCTGATCGCGACCGACCACATCAAAGAATTGATCCGTCAGAACAAGGATAAGATCGGCGAAAAATGGAAGCCTGGTTAAGCGTTAAGGAGAGCATCCTTGCAGCTTGCGCGTTGAAGCTTGTGGCTCACAGCTGAAACGGCGCCTGCCCCGTTAACGATCACGCACATTGAATACCATCAACGCAGAGCCGCGGAGTCGCGGAGTTTCGCAGAGAATGCAGTTGTCGGATTATCAAACCGAGCTTATTGAAGACCGAAATCGTTAAGTTTTGAGTAGATCAAACTTGCAGCTGAAAAGGAACCTTCCCCATTAACCATCGCGCACATTGAATGGCCTCAACGAAGAGCCGCGGAGTTTCGCGGAGAATGCCACTGGCCCGTCTTTCAACCCGGGCTATTTTCAGAACGCCAGACCTTAAAGGTTGAAGAGATTAAACTTGCAGCTTGCCGCTTGAAGCTTAACGCTACCGGCTCGCTTCTCCCACGCTGACCGTGCTTAGCTTTAAAATTCGGCTTCCATTACGCTCTTTGCAGACCCCAGGATCGTCGAAAACCATAACCTAAAGTAATTAGTTAGATAATTTACAATAATATATTGATAAATAATTAGTTAAGTGAATATATGTAGGCTGACGTCAGACCGCGATGTTAGAAATATCCAAAAAATACGATTTTCCTGAAACCTGCTAAATCTGGCTCCATACGCGTTTTCTGTCTGTCAAGTTGTCAATTCCGCAAAATCAGCCTGAAATGGATGCACCAGGCTCAGAAAACCAGGAAAAAGAGGCGCGTTTTTGATTTGATTAATACTTGAATTAATGTGAATTAATTCATTGATAAATAATTGTTTATATGTAGTGATCCAAAATTTGATTGATGTCACCTGTCAGGGAAAAAATCCACACGAACGAGGGTAAACTGGTTCTGAGTTGTCCGATAGGAAACCAATGCTCAACTCATGAAAATCAAAACCCTTTATTCCCTCGTTGTGCTCGTCGCATTCACCCTGCCCGCCTTCGATGCAGCCTCGCAATCGATCAGGCAAACCGTCCGGGGCCGGATCATTGACGAAGACTCCCGCACACCCCTGCCCGGCGCTAACGTACGGGTGCTTGACTCGGAACAACTTCTCGGGGCAAGCACCGATGCCGACGGCAACTTCAGAATTGAAAATGTCCCGACCGGGAGGATCACCCTCCTGATCAGTTTCATCGGATACGAAGAACGCGTCATACCGAACCTGCTCGTCACGGCCGGCAAGGAAACAGTTCTGGAGGTCGTCCTTAAGGAGTCGCTGGTGGTAATGGAAGATGTGGTCGTGACGGCAAATCAGGATAAGTCGGCGCTCACCAACGAAATGGCCCTCACCAGCGCAAGGACGTTTACCGTCGACGAAACCAAGCGGTATGCCGGCTCGTGGAACGATCCCGCCCGAATGGTATCGGCTTTTGCCGGGGTCGACTCCGATCCGTCCGGCAACAACTTCATCATCGTTCGCGGTAACTCTCCCAAAGGTATCCAGTGGCGCCTGGAGGGAATCGACATTCCAAACCCGAACCACTTCTCCGACGAAGGTGCAACCGGTGGACCGATCAATGCCCTTAACAGTGCCATGCTTTCGGACGCTGAATTTTACACCGGAGCTTTCCCGGCCGAGTTCGGAAATGCCTTGTCCGGCGTGTTTGACATGCGGCTCCGGAAAGGCAATAATGAGAAACGCGAGTACAGCGTTTCCGTGGGTGTACTCGGGACTGATGCAACCATCGAAGGACCATTCTCGAAATCGGGGAAGTCATCGTATCTCGTCAACTACCGGTACTCAACGCTCTCCTTGCTGAACAGCCTTGGCCTCGTCGACTTCAATGGCATTCCGAGGTATCAGGACCTTTCGTTCAAATTTCACTTTCCCACCGTTAAACTCGGGACGTTCTCACTGTTCGGCGTCGGCGGAAAAAGCAACATCACGGAGGAGATATTCGATGAGGAGAACGAAGACGTTCTGCTTGAACGCGGTCATTACAAGTCCGATATGGGCGTCGTGGGTCTTACGCAATACTGGCCCCTTTCCGGAAACACCTACCTTCAAAACAGTATCTCCGTATCCAGGAACGGCAGCGGCTACCTTGGCTTTGAACCCGATGAGCTGGAACAGATGTTCCGAACCAACGACTTCAGCCTTGGAAAGAAGTCGGTGAAAGCGGCGAGTACGCTGAATCACAAGTTCAACGCCAGGCACAACGGTCAGGTTGGTGTGATCCTGACACGCCACAGCTTTGATTTTTATAATGAGTATTTCAGTGATCAGCTTGCCGGGTATTTCCGTGATCAGGACCGCACCGGAGACGCCACGCACCTTCAGGGGTTTGCGACCTGGAAGGTTCGGCCAACAACGGATCTTTCAATCGTCGCCGGTGTCCACACGCAATGGCTTTCACTTTCCCGCGAGTGGGCGATTGAGCCGCGCACAAGTCTCCGCTGGCAGTTCCGTCCCGGCCAGGCCCTTACCGCGGGCTTTGGGATTCACGCGAAAATGGAGTTCCTGACCAACTATTTCGCCATTGTTGGCGCCGAAGATGGGCAGCCTTCGATGCCGAATATGGACCTCGGTTTCAGTAAAGCCCGCCATTACGTCGCCGGTTACGAAAACCGGATCACGGAAAACCTGTTCATGAAGGCTGAAGTTTATTATCAGGATCTGTATAACATTCCGGTCGAAAACGACCCATTTAGTTCGTACTCCCTGGTGAATCAGGTGGAGGGATTCACGGACCGGGAGCTGGTCAATACTGGCACGGGCCGCAACGTTGGTGTTGAGCTTACACTGGAGCGTTATTTCGCTGATGACTACTACTTCCTCGCCACCGCTTCCCTGTTTGATTCGCGTTACGTCGGAGCTGACGGCGTGGAACGGAACACGTTGTTCAATGGACGGCATATCGGTAATCTTCTCGCCGGTAAGGAGTTCCGGTTGAACACCCGTAAGAACCGGAAGAAAGTAATCGGTGCAAGTATCAAGACGACAGCACTGGGGGGCCGGCGCTATACGCCGATTGATCTGGAGCGTTCGATCGAGGATGGCGAGACAGTGTATTTCGACCGTGAATCCTTCTCCCGCAAAGGTGACGATATATTCATGGTAAACCTGGCGATTTCGTACCGGATCGACCACAAGCGCATGAGTCAGGAACTGAAACTTGACATGCAAAATGTCACGAACAACGCGGCGCGCCTGAGCTACTATTACGACGAAAACACGGGTAAGATCGAATCGTCCCGGCAGCTGCCGCTTTTACCGGTGCTCTTTTATACGATCAGCTTCTAGTCATCTTGAATGAAATCGGACAGAGCTGATTGGGATGAGGCAAATGATCAGCGGATTCGATTGCCGGTGCTATCTGGCGATGACCTTTTCCGTCACGACATTGGATTCAAAGAATTCGATGGTCTTCTGGTAGAGATGCTGCGATATTTCGGTATTTCCCTCCAGGTCGTTCG
>CBKWFZ010000252.1:0-5888 GCA_966673785.1 uncultured bacterium | reverse complement strand
TTTCCCGAAAATAAAGGCGTTAGGCAACAAAACGGATGTTGATATGAACAGCAGACTCAGGTTAGACGTGGTATTGGACATTGTGTGCCCCTGGTGCTATATCGGAAGGCATCGGCTGATACAGGCACTGGGGCAGTTGGACGGCGAGGTTATCTGCGATGTGAACTATTACCCATTCGAGTTGAATCCCGGCATACCTTCCGCCGGCGTCAACCAGCAGAAATACATGGCCTCGAAGTTCGGCGGGGACGATGTGTATCGCGAGATGGTAGCTAGGGTGACCGCAGTAGCGAGAGAAGAGGATCTGCCTTTTGACCTGGAACATCAAACCATATTGCCAAACACGCGTAAGATGCACATGCTCATCGCATCGGCCGGAGAAGGCGATCTCCAAAACCGGTTGCTGGACCGCTTCTTTGAATCATACTTTAACGCGGGTATCGATCTCACGAGCGACCAAAAGCTGATCGAACTCGCATCCATGGCAGGAATGCCGGAAGATCGTGCCTCAACCGCCCTGGCCGATACCGACGCACCGGCACGCATTGCGGAAAGTGAGGAGAAAATGCACCGCCTTGGTATAAGCGGCGTGCCGTTTTACATCATTGAACATAAATATGGAATTTCCGGCGCCCTGCATGCGAACGATCTGGCAAATGCGTTACGCGATGTCGCGCAACGGCAAACGCAATCTGTCCAAGGGTAGCGACAAATACAGTACTAGGTACCACGCTTGTTTCCGGCAACAAGGACGACCACTCCTGCTACCAGGATTATACCGCCAATGATTGGTGACCATGCAACAGGTGTCTTTTCTTCCTTGTTGATTTCAAGGGGGCCTACATCGACCACCTCTTCGCGGGTAATAATGTTAAATCCGGTAAAGATGGTCATAAGACCTCCTACCACAATCAGGATAATTCCGAGCATTTTCATAATGCAACAGACACCTAAAGGCTTGTGCCAGGCAGATGCTTATTTTGGCAGGTCGTCGTGTTTCAGTACTGCAGTCCAGACGCTGGTGACGCCGTTATCCATACGAGTCCAAACGGGTACAATCAGCCCCTTGTGCGCGGCGATGTTGAGATAGTCCCCAAAGAACGCGCTTTCATCCGGGGTAAATGGAGTTTCGCTGACTTTGACGGTCTTGAACGTAGTCCCATTGTCAGTCGAGTAGGCCAGCATGACGTCGGTCCTCGAGTCGTCATATGCGCTACGATCATAGTATAGGACGTAAATAAAGCCGGAGGTCTGGTCGACCACCATCCAGGGAAGATACTGGTGTGCCCCCTTTTCGGTGCCGCCAATCTTTAGGGGCGTGGTCCAGTAATCACCATAGTTGTTCGAGCGTATAAACCATACGTCGGTGTCATCGGTACCGTTACGCTGATCAGCCCAGACAAGATACAGCAGGCCCGCACTCTGTTTTTTGCTCCGGTCGATCTGCAGGATGGGAAAGCCATTGCTCCGGTCATGTCCGGGTATCTTCATATTCCAGCCACCAGGCTGTGAACCGATCTCAATGTCGTTGGAAAGCCACATGTCCCCGTTGTCAAAGGAACGATCGAGATACAGCTTGTTTTCATGTGCCCAAACGACAAACATCTTTTTGTCATCGGTAGTTGACGGCACCGCGCCTCCGGCAGCATTGTCGTCATCGAGGCAGTTTCCCGGACGGTTTGAAATCCTCACTGCCTTGCTCCACTTCTTTCCGTTAGAAGATGTGCTGATCATAATGTTTGACTGACACGCAGAGTCCGCGTCTGCGTACTTGTCAAACTGAGTCCAGGCAACGACCAGGTTTCCTTTGGGATCGACACATGCCCAGGGTTTATCCTGATCTTTCGGCGGATTCAGCCCAACCTGAGTACCTCCGTCCCATGTTACTCCCCCATCGGAGGACACCTGACAAATAATTGCATCCAGACTTTTTTCATTTCGCCAGCCTTCTCCTGTCGGATCTGACAAATGGAAATAATAGAAATTTCCCTTTGGATCAGCTACCAAGACCGGATCACCATAAACGCCGAAGGGCGAGGTGAGCTTGCTGTTGGTCCACGACTTGCCTCCGTCGAATGTATAATAGACGTTGTCGCGTGCGGAGGCAGCAACGATGTTCAGCGGGTTCTTCGGATTAATTGCAACCGTTGGTTCGCAGGCCAGATTTTCCGTTGTGCGTTCATCCAACTTCACGTTTGCGAACTGTCCAAAAACAGGAACGGAAAACAATATGATTAACCCGACTCCGGCGATTCGTTGCATACCATTAGTTTTTTTCAAAAATAATCCGAACAGATTACCGCTACCCAATTTTGGAAACTAAAAAATAACAGGTACGCCATTTTCTTTGAAAAAATTGTCGTTCTTCACAGTTGAAAAATTTTAACTTCACATGAAATCCATCCTTACCCTTTCATTAGCGATCCTAATAACCGTTGGAGGAAGCTATGCACAAAAAATCAAATTGTTGGAAGGAGATCTGAAAAAGCTCAAGGGAGTAAAATCTATTCAGACCGAATTTACGTACTCACCGATGACTGTTGGCAAGAATGAAGATGAGCAGGCCTACATCGCGGAGAAAAAAAACAAGCTTAACGAAAAGGAGGCCGGACGTGGCGATGAATGGGAGAAAGCCTGGATCGCCGATCGCAAAGATCGGTTTGAACCGCAGTTCCGCGAATTGTTTTCCAAACATGCAGAGATATCTACCGTCGACGAAAACAGTCCATACGTTATGATTTTCAAAACCACGAGAACCGAACCCGGCTGGAATGTGGGCGTGATGCGCGTACCTGCGTTCATTGACGCCCAGGTTATCATTGCCGAAGCGGCAAATCGTGACAATGTCATCGCCAGGATCGAAATCAGGAATAGCCCTGGAAGAGACGTGTACGGGCTGGATTTTGAAACAGGCGTGCGGCTCCAGGAGGCATATGCAAAGGCTGGTAAGGCACTTGCCCGGTTCATCACGAGCAAGATCAAATAAGCCGATTTCCGTCCGTCGCCCAATGCGACGTTCCAGCCCCTGTTTTTGTCGTTTATCGGACACTTTGTATGAAAATCATTCATCACAATGGTGAATAATTCCACACAAATTTCCACCATAACAATTCAGGTCGATTGATTCGTCGACATATAAAGCACCTTAACAGGGTTATACGCAATTGATCGATGAAATGCCGTATCCTCAGGGAACTTGCCCCGGTTTTGAACGAGGTAATGTGAACTTAAACACCACATTCATATGACTAAGAGGATATTATTGGTATTACCCGTGATCGCACTGATCTGGGGTTGTGAAGACAAAGAAAAAAAACGTTTGCAGTCCCAGGTTGATTCCCTGCGGACAGAATTGCAGGTAAGTCAGCAAACGAACAAGGAATTTGAAGAAGTCGGAGTCCTTATCGACTCCATTGATGCAAGCCGCCAGTTGCTGCGTGCCGACGTCGTTGAAGGTACGTCTTACAAAGACTACAAGAACCGGCTTATCAGCATTAACAACCACATCAAGGAAACACAATCCAAACTTGCTGAACTGGAAACTACCGTGCAGAAGAACCGCGCGACACTCGCGACGATCAAACGCCTGAGAGCTGATCTCGAACTGCGCTCACAGCAAATCGCCGCCCTCCAGGAAGAAGTTGAAAAATTCCGTACGGAGAATGCCAGCCTGAACAGAGCCGTATCATCTCGTGATTCTGTACTTGCACTGAACTCGGAAACGATCAAGATCCGCGAGCAGGACATTGCTGATCTGGAAACCAAAATAGAGGAAAACAGCTCGGCGGCGAAAAATACGCAAGCTGACCTGTACTTTGCTCAGGCACAAGCACTTGAAACGGCTGCCGACAGAACGAAATTCGCTCCCAAAAAGAAGAAGGAAACCATTCGCGAGGCGATCGAACTGTATAAGATGTCTCTTTCACTTGGAAAAGAAGAGGCTCAACAGAAGATTGACGAACTGGAAAAAGAAGTCAGCTGATCCTGATCATGTGGATGAAATCAAATGGCGCCTCCCCCCGGCGCCATTTCTTTTTGTACCGCTCATAAACTGCCGATCGATTTTGCTATCCCACAGGTTTAGTTACCTTTAACTGAGAAAAGGGAAACTCCGGCGGATGCGAAACGACCGGGTTTTCCAAATTGTAATTCAAAAACACTTTATTCGTATGGAAATTTCGAAAAACAAGGTTGCCGCTATTCATTATACGCTCACAAATAATGAAGGCGAAGTGATCGATTCAAGTGCAGGGCGTGATCCGCTGTATTACCTGCACGGCGCGGGCAACCTGATCATAGGCATGGAAGAAGGACTCGAAGGAAAAAACCCGGGTGATAAATTCAATCTTAAAATCAGTCCTGAAAAAGGTTATGGCGAGCTTGATCCGCAAATGATTCAGAAGGTTCCACGCTCTGCTTTCGGCAATCAGGAGGTAAAACCGGGAATGAAATTCTCAACGAACCAGGGCGGTGTGGTCACGGTTACGGATGTCGGACTCGAAAACGTAACTGTTGATGCTAACCATCCGCTTGCAGGCGTTGAACTGAACTTCGAAGTTGAGGTAATGGAAGTGCGAAACGCCACCGATGAAGAGCTGTCTCACGGTCACGTTCACGGGCCGGGCGGTCATCAGCACTAGAATAGGAATAGTAATAAAAACAAAAAGCGCTTTCAGAGGCGCTTTTTTTATTTTGTCAGAAGTCCGGGCAGGGAATTACCAGCTTGTCTTTCGGCGGTTTTCTCGGGTTTCGCATCGGCCACGTGTAAACGAGGCTGAACTCATGTGCTCCACCGCTCTGAGGTCCAAGTTTTGAAATTGTGTAGTCAAAACTATATCCAAGATTAATCCCGTCTTTTGCGCCAAGTTTGGTAAAGCCGAGTAAAAGAACAATGGACTCGTTGTTTACATAAGGACCGAAGTTCTTGAATGGAACACCTCTGTACCACGTTCCCAAAACCAGTGGCTCGAATGTAAAGTACAGCCCAAGGTCCATCTGATCGAACTCGCCCTGATGCCGGTATTGAAACGCCGGCGCAATGCTGCGTTCAGAATTACGCGCATAGATGCCCTGCCCCACCACACCGGGTTTCAAATAAAACTTGAACCCCCCATGCAGGGACAACTTCATCGGCAGTCTGCTGTCTTCCCCTATAAGGCTTTGATTCGGGCGGGTGAGATGCCATGCCGACACACCCAGCCATGCCCTGTTCGTAAAGAACACGCCACCAAAGGCAAGATCGAAAAATGTCTTAGCCGACATTGTCCGAAACTGTTCTGCGGTTGGTTGGTTTAGGAATTCGCCGGTTATCTGATCGTACTGATCACCGAATGTCAGTTTATTGAAATTGATGTCCCGGTTATAGATACCAACCTGAACGCCCGGGCGAAATCCCAGGTACTCGGTCAGGCGAAGCTCATACGAATATTGTAATCCCACGTTCAGGCTACGCAGACCCGCGAGGCCTTCCTGATCACGGTTGATAATTATTCCAACACCACTGTTATAGTCTTCGATAAAATAGTCGAAGTAAACCGACATGGTTGTAAAGTTCGCATCAATGGCCGGCCACTGATTTCTGTAATTGATCCCGGCGCGGGCCTGTCCCGTTGCACCGGTTAACGCGGGGTTCAGGTAAAGGGGCGCAGCATAGAATTGTGAAAATTGAGGGTCCTGAGCAGTTACCACACCTTTCAATTGCAGCATTAATACCATTAACAGGAAGAACCTGAGCATCGGCTTGTAAACTTTTGTACTATGCACTCCGGGCAAATTAATGAAAAGTTATTTGTTCGTCGTTATCCGGTCAAAAAAAGTACCCGTACATATACTTTCCGAGCCAACAGAACGACTCAACAATTAACGTAATTTTGAGCCAAATTGTATAC
>CBKWFZ010000251.1:0-5888 GCA_966673785.1 uncultured bacterium | reverse complement strand
GTCACTGCTGCCATTTTGTTGTTCGATAGCCCGATAGAAAATGATCGGATTAAGGTAATCGAGACGGAAATGATCGGTTCCTTCCGGATCATCCGGACTGAAAATGACGGATTCGAAAACCCCAAGCGTCAGCTTCTTTCCGATGTTGATGCTGAGGTGATGCATGGCCGAGTACTTGTTCGGATACCCCCTGTCGAGTGAAGTAAGTCCGCTGACGTTACCCGCCACGTCGGCCACCATCTGGTTAAGCAGGAAGAGGTAATTGATCTTCCAGACTTTTACGTTGGCCTTGATGAACCATGTCGGAGGCGCAAAATCGGAGAAGATGAGCGAACGATAGCCGTTTCCGATAAAATGGCGGTCATGGCCGAACTGCATATCAATGTGCCGCGTGGCGCGGAAACTGATATAACCTCGCGCATGGAGGAAATCAACGGCCGAACCGTCCTTAAAACCCTTCCAGAAACCTTCATGCGGCACCGCCAGGTTGTTCCGGAGAAACAGCTCCGTAGCGTAGGAAGGCAGCAGGGTCTGGTTGTCGGCGAGATATGTGTAGAAGCCTACCTTTTTGTCGACCATGCCGCGCACTTCGACGCCGCGGGTATTTATAAAGAGAACGTCTTCGAGGCGTGAATCCTTTCCTGCGCCAACATGCAGGACGGGATTAATATGAAGGTCGAACCATTTTTCGGAGACATGGTACAGATCCGGCTTTTTCCGATAAAAATGCTTCAGAAATGGCTTTTTACCGTCCGCAGCGGGTGCATCAGACCATTCCCAGCTGTCGACCATCAGATACTCCCTGTTGAATTCATCGGTCCGGGATGTGAATTTTTCTTTCGAAATGGAATCGACGAGGGAAACGATTCCGGACCGTTGCCAGGGTTTGATTCCGGTAAAAAGGTTCGGCATTACGCGACCCATCTTAATTTCATAACGCTCGACCCAATGGTAGTAGTCGTCATTGAGGGGTACGTAGGGACTTTGAGCCACGCTCAGGACGGGCAAAATCGCGATTATCAGGATCAGCAGACGGTTCATAGCGGAAAATTGCGGAAAAAAAAGGCGCTGTTTTTGGCAAAACACACGTGTAGACAACAGGGATCGGTAAAATTTCTGATCTTCAAGATTTTGTTGGTTAACCGGACAGGCTGGAAGACCGGCCTGCATCGGTAAGGCAAAAAACAAGCGGGACCCGTCCAATGCAGGGCTCAAAGGTAACGGATTGCCAATCCTTCCGCAAAAGTTTGGAAAAGGTATTGTAAATAAGGCCGTGCTGCCTATCTTTGCAGTCCTTTTAGGAAAAAATCAGTAGCAGAGATATGAAAAAAGGCATTCATCCGGAATACAGAGACGTAGTTTTTTGGGATACATCCAGCGACTATAAGTTTCTCAGCCGTTCGACTTTCACGACCAAGGAAACGATTCAATGGGAAGATGGAAAAGAATACCCAGTGATCAAGGTCGAAGTAAGTTCAGCATCGCATCCCTTCTACACCGGCAAGAAGATGTTTCTTGACACCGCAGGCCGTGTGGAGAAGTTCAAAAACAAGTATCAGAAGAAATCCTAATATCCTTCTTCTGTGGAGAGAAAGAGCCCTGGTTATCCGGGGCTTTTTTCTTTTTTACCGTGTTGGTCAAATATTTTTTCAGCGTGGGCGCCCACAAACCGGGGCGCCTCTGGTATCCGTGCCGCACTCTCCTATTTTTGGGCAAAATTTCAATATTTCATCATGAACCTAGTCCTTTTCGATGATCCGCGATTGAGAGTAGCGCTGCTTCCCTTCACTTACACCAGGCCGGTTTCAAAGATCAGGGTAGGTGTCCTGACCATCGACAAAAAGTGGGAGTATTGGATGAAAACCACTCCCTCCTATCAGACTCCCGAATATCTTCAGAAGAAATTCGCCCTGGTTTCGAATTACAACAACTTGCTGATTAACGGCACCGTCTGCCCTGATCAGGACCTCGTCGATACGATAAATGCCCTTCCGATTGGATACTACCTTGTAAAAGGCGAGTTGCTGATCGCGGCCAACCAGCCCACGGGCACGATGACTCAAAGCAACATCGTCGCTTACGAAAAACCGCTGACGGTCATCGATTCAAAATGGAAGATTTTCCAGGAGAATGCGGGACAGATCAAGGCCGATCTTCCGCTTGTAACCGCCGGGAGAAAATCACAAACGATCAAGGATCCATACACGAAGGTGTACAGGCCGGAGAACATCTTTGTTGAGGAAGGCGTGGAGATCCGCGATGCGACCCTGAATGCCGAATCCGGACCGATTTATCTTGGCCGGAACAGCATCGTTCAGGAGGGTGCCGTGATACGGGGATCATTCGCGCTATGCGAAGGCGCACAGTTGAATATGGGGGCGAAAGTCCGCGGGGACACAACCCTGGGTCCTTATTCGAAGATCGGCGGTGAGATCAGTAATTCGGTCGTGTTTGGCTATACCAACAAGTCGCACGACGGCTTCCTGGGCAATTCGGTGCTGGGAGAATGGTGCAATTTGGGCGCCGATACGAATACATCGAACATGAAGAACAACTACGACACTGTAAAAATCTGGGATCATGCCGAAGGGCGGTTTACCAGGACGGGGTTGCAGTTCTGCGGACTGATGATGGGCGACCATGTTAAGAGCGGCATCAATACGATGTTCAATACCGCTACCGTTGCCGATTCGTTTTCGGTTGTGTTCGGGGGCGGCTACCAGCGAAACTATATTCCACCATTTTACTGGGGCGGAAGTGACACGAGGCCTCAGACCTTTGCCCTCGAAAAAGCCATTGAAACAGCGGAAAGGGTCATGCAGCGCCGGAATATTGTGCTCACGGAAGATGACCGCGCGATAATCGGGCACATCTTCGAAGCGACCCGGCCCATACGGACCTGGGACGCCACGGGTCATTGATTTTTTTGACACCGTGCATGAATTCCCTTGGAAAAACAGGGAATGCTAAATACTTTCAGCCCCTATGAATTTTTCTTCCATACCCGGCTCTGCCGAGGTGAAAAAAGTTCTTACCGAAGCCGTAAAAAGCAATCACATCGCACATGCCCAATTATTCGTTGGGGCGGACGGGGCATTGAACCTGCCGATGGCACTGGCATTCGCGACCTATCTGCACTGCCAGAACCGCAGCGATAACGACGCCTGCGGAACGTGTCCCGCGTGTTCGAAGAACGCTAAATTCATACATCCCGATACTCACTTCGTTTTCCCGCTGAGTAACGTAAAGGGTGATAAGGACGAAGATCGTTTTAAGGCCGAGATACTGAAATCATGGCGGGCGTTCCTGACTGAAAACCCATTTGGTTCACTCGACGACTGGACTAACTTTTACGGGGGCGAAGACAAGCTTGCCCTGATATCGCGTGAAGAGAGCCGCGAGATCGTCAAGGCGCTTTCGCTGAAACCTTTCGAGAGTCATCACAAGGTGATGATCATCTGGCAACCAGAACTGATGCATCCGTCGGCGGCGAACGGGATTCTGAAAATACTGGAAGAGCCGCCTCCACATACGTTCTTCATTCTCGTGTCAAATGCGCCGGACAGGTTGCTGCCAACGATCATTTCACGAACGCAGATTGTAACCATTCCCCTGCTGGACGACAGGGAAACCGAAACTTATCTGATTGAAAAGTATAAAGTCGGCGCCGAGCGTGCCGCGAAGATCGCACACCTGGCCGACGGAAATCTTGCGCTTGCGGCGAAACTGCTTGAAAAGGAAGAGGACAACAACTCACAGCAGTTCACCGAATGGATGCGTGCCTGTTTTAAGAAGAACTATGGAACGCTTGTGGCGCTCGCCGATCAGTACCACGGCATGGACAAGCTGAGCCAGCGCAACCTGATGCAGTACAGCATCAGCATGATGCGGGAAACGATGCTGCATCTTGCCGGCGCAGGCGATATCAACCGCACGCGCGGCGAAGAACGAAAGTTCGTCCAGGATTTCAGCAAAATTATGAACCTTGACAAGGTTGAACGGTCGTTCCGCCTGATCAACGACGCGAGCTACCACCTGGAAAGGAACGGTAGCGCCAAGATGATCTTCCTCGACCTTTCCCTTCAGCTATCAAAAACATTAAGCCCGGCATAATATGGATAAGATCATCCGCATCGGAACCCGCGCGAGCAAACTGGCCATGTGGCAGGCCGAGCATGTTGCAAGCCTTATCCATCCTTCCGGCTACCGCACGGAAATTCATGCGATGGAGACAAAGGGCGACAAAATTCAAAATGTAAGTATCGCCAAGATCGGCAGCAAAGGTGTTTTCACTGAAGAAATTGAGGAGAAACTCCTCGAGGGAACTATCGATATCGCCGTGCACAGTGCCAAGGATCTTTCGTCCGAGATTCACGACGACCTTGAGTTGTTGGCGTTCACGGAGCGCGAGATCGTAAACGATGTGTTACTGGGTTTCCGCAGGGAACTCGACCTGACGAAGGAGGAGCATATCCGCGTGGGTACGTCGTCTACCCGCCGCGTTGCTTTCCTGAAACATTTTTATCCGCACGCTGAGCCGATATCCATTCGCGGCAACCTTCAAACGCGCATCGCCAAACTACAGGCCGGCGAATGCGACGCGTTGTTGCTGGCCTACGCAGGCGTACATCGCATGGGTTACGACGACCTGATCCTGGATCGCATTGAGACGAGCTATTTCGTTCCGCCGGTTGGTCAGGGAAGCATTGCCATTGAATGCCACAAGAAACTTGACTACCGGAAGAAAGAGGTTATTGAACGCTGGGTGAATCATCCGGGCACCGAGGATTGTATCCGCGCCGAACGCGCCTTCCTGCGCACGCTTCAGGGAGGATGCAGTATTCCGTCATTCGGCTACGCGCATTGGGAAGAAAATCTGATTACACTCAAAGCCGGGATCATTTCGCTTGACGGAAAACAGGTAGTTAAGATCAAACGATCCGGTTCACCCGACGATGTCCGCGAACTCGGGGAAGCAGTGGGTCGCGAGGTCCTCCAGAACGGTGGCGCCGAGATCTTGAAGACGATCCGCGAGCATATACCATCCTGACCCGCTTGCCGGATATTTCTATATTTGCTTTCCAAAATCATTCCTATGAGAAAAACGCTCCAGTTACTCCCCTTCTTCGTCTTTTTGTTAATGGCAGGATGCGCTCAGAAAACGGATCACGTCGTCACTATCAGTACAAAGTACGGCGATATGGTTGCCATCCTTTATGATGAAACGCCGAAGCACAAGGCAAACTTCATCAAGCTGGCAAAGGAGGGTTTTTACGACAGCCTCCTCTTCCACCGTGTCATTGAAGATTTCATGATTCAGGGCGGCGATCCCGATTCGAGAGCAGCCTCGCCGGGTCAGCCACTCGGAGCCGGAGGACCCGATTACACGATCGATGCAGAGTTCGTTCCGACATACTATCATGAAAAGGGCGCGCTCTCTGCCGCACGACTTGGCGATGGCCAGAATCCCCAAAAGGCATCGAGCGGAAGTCAGTTCTACATTGTGCACGGCAAGAAATTCACCGAAGAGGAGCTTAAGTTCGATGAGCAGAAGTTCAATATGGCTATGCAACAATTCTTTGAGAACCCGGTGAACAAGCCTGCTTACGACACGATCATTCAGTTTTACCAGACGCGAAACCGCCAGGCTTATGACGCCTACCTTCAGGTGCTGAGACCACGCGTGGAAAAGGAAACAGGTATCGTGGCCGAAAAGGAAATCTCGCCGGCGCGACTGGAATTGTATACAACCACCGGCGGCGCGCCGCATCTTGATGGTCAATACACGGTATTCGGTAAAGTTATCAAAGGTCTTGAAGTCATCGACAAAATCGCAACGCAGCCTACCAACGCATCAGACCGGCCCGTTGAGGATATCCGTATGGTTG
>CBKWFZ010000250.1:0-5890 GCA_966673785.1 uncultured bacterium | reverse complement strand
AACCGACGGCTCGAATGGCCTGGAACATCAGGAATCGGAATCATACTGTGTGGGTAGCTGCTGCCCGTGCTGTGCGCGCGCCAAGCCGGCTCGACAGGGACTATTATCTTCCACTGGAGCCGCAGCCGCCGAATGTTCCCAGTGTGGCGGGTGGACCGAACTTCCAGTCCGAAAATCTGCACGCCTTTGAGCTTGGTTTTCGGTCGAATCCCGCCCGGGCGGCATATCTTTCGCTGTCTACTTTCTTCAATGACTACCGGGATGTGTACAGCAACGAAACGCTTCCCGGCACGATGACATATCAGATTCAGAACGGCTCGGATGCTGAAACGTGGGGCGCGGAGTTTCACGCCGTGTACCAACCATTCAGGAGATGGATACTACGTGCCGGTTATACCTACTTTGACAAGGATTTGAGGGCGAAACCGGGACGGGACCACGATCCGTCTTATCTCGCCAACGATGCGCGCAACATCGTCATGGCGCAATCAATGCTTTCTCTCCCTGGAAATCTCCAGCTTGATATTATAGCGCGTTACGTCGACTACCTTCCTGCGACCTTTGCAACGGCCGAGGTATCCGAATATTTTACGTTTGATGCAAGGTTTGCATGGCAATATCGTTGGCTCGAGTTCGCCGTATGCGGGCAAAATATCAGATCAAAGAGACATGCAGAGTTTGGCACCTTTGAGATCCCGCGCAGTTTTTATGGAAAGGTGACATGTCGCTTATAAGACGGATGTCGATATCGTCTTTTCTCCGAAAGTCACCAGCAATCATCGGAGCACTCCTGTTTCTCGGGAGCCATGCTCTCCTGGGGCAGGCTGTGCTTGACGAAAACAAAGTCAAGGCAGTTTTCCTGTACAACTTCACAAACTTCATCGAATGGCCTCAGAGCGCATTCCGGTCCCCGGACGCCTCGTTTGTCATCGGCTTTTATGGCGAGGAGATTTTCGGAAATTATCTCCGGGAAACTGTGTCGGGAGAAACGGTAAGCAAACACAGGATTATGATCCGAAGAATCCGGGAGAAAGACGATATTGAGGGATGTCACATGATCTTTATCGACAAGTCAGACGCGGGCAATGCGCACCACGTCGTTCAGCTCGTCAGGGATCTGCCCGTATTGACGGTAAGCGACGCGGAAGACTTCGTGAAGGCCGGTGGAATGCTGCGCCTCTATCGTGAAGGTGACCGTATGCGAATACAGATAAATGCAGAACGGGCATCGGCTGCGGGATTGAAGATCAATCCAAAATTATTAAAACTTGCTTCGTTATACAGAGAACAATGACCAGGGTCAGGAATTCGATCGGGAGAAAACTGATGCAGGGAATACTGCTGACAAGCGGTGCCGTGCTTCTGCTGACTTTCGCATCCTATTTCCTGTACGAAGTTTATTCGTATCGCGAAGAGACAACCCGTGAACTCCGGATATTAGGCGATGTGCTGGCTTTTAACAGCACGGCGGCGCTGGCATTTAACAGCGATACCGAGGCCGACAACATTCTTTCATCCCTGAATGCAGGCAAGTACATTTCATACGCATGCCTCTATGACGAACGCGACAGCTTGTTTGCGAAGTATCCGAAATCAGCGTCGGCTGCAGATTTCCCGGATGCCGTTCCTGAAGACGGATTCCGGTTCTCAGGACGTTATGTTACGGGTGTGATCCCGGTTACATTTGAAGGAAAAAGGCTGGGAACATTATTTCTTCAGCGAACGCTTTCAGACATGCACACCCGCTTATCGCTTTACACCCTGATGGGTGTAATGATTGTGTCCGCCGGTTTCTTCATCGCCTTCCTCTTTTCACGTCGCCTGCAACGGAGAATTGCAATTCCGGTAGTCTCACTCTCTGAAGTCAGCAGGCTCGTTTCGCTGAACCGGGACTATTCGGTACGCGCCAGAAAATTCGAAGATGATGAAGTCGGTGTGCTGACGGATACCTTCAATGCGATGTTGTCGCAGATCGAGGTTCAGAACGCTGAGCTCGAACGCGCACGTGAGGCGGCATTGCAGAATGCGCAGGAACTGGAAGTAAAGGTTGAGCAGCGCACCATCGAATACAAGCGTCAAAAGGATTTTGCCGAAGTTGTAGTTAACTCATCCCTCGTACTGATTGCTGTTTTCGACAGGGAGCTCAGGATTCTGGAATACAACCGGAAATGCGAGGAGGAGTTTCAGATAAAGCGTGAAGATGTGTTGGGAGAAATCTTTACAGATAAATTTCCCCTGGCGGTTGGGTCCGAAACCCACCAGGGTCTGCTCAGGGCATTAGGCGGGGAGGTGGTGCATAATGAACAGTACAGATCGACGGTAACGGGTTACTATTATGAAAGCTACATTGTACCGTTGCGCAATGAAACGGGGGAAGTGTATGCCGCCTTGATGACTGCACACAACATTACACAGATTGTCGAGTCTACAGCAAAGTTACGACAAACCAACGACGAACTTCAACGCAGGAACGCGGAGCTGGAGCAATTCGCATATGTCGCGAGCCATGACCTGCAGGAACCGCTTCGGAAGATTCGCACGTTTATTGAGCTTGTCAAAACAAACTCCAACAAACCGGAGACTGCGCACCGGTACCTTGATAAGATTGACAGCTCCGCAGTGCGAATGGCGTCACTGATCAAAGCGGTGCTTGAATATTCCCGGCTGCAACGTATCGAAGAAAGCTTCGAGGAGGTCGACCTCAATGAAATCCTTTCCAAGGTGAGGGAGGACTTCGAACTGCTGATCACACAACGCGGCGTACGTCTGTCCAGCGATCCTTTACCTGTGATTAAAGGTAACAAGCTTCAACTCCACCAGTTGTTTTCGAACATGATCAGCAATGCGATCAAGTTTTGTGACGACACACCGGTGATCACGATCGCCTGCGAATCAATTGATGCGCAAAGTTCAGGTTCCGCCAATGGTCATGTTCGTTTAAGTTTCATAGATAACGGGATCGGCTTTGAAAATCAGTACGCCGAGAAGGTGTTTACCATCTTTCAGCGTCTTAATTCACACGACCAATATGGAGGAACGGGTATCGGCCTGGCACTCTGCAAAAAAATTGTAGAAAATCACAAAGGGTCAATCGCCGTGGAGTCGATGCCAGGCAAAGGCACAACGTTCACCATAGTGCTACCTACCGGATCTGGTCGATCCTGATCGTTTTTCCGGTCCTTGCTGATTCGTAGATCGCCTGGATGATCCGAACGTCCTGACGCCCCATTTCACCCGGCACGGATGACTTCCGGTTTTCCATGATCGCGAGTGCAAAAGCATCCATTTGGAAAGCCTGCTGGTTTATCGCAAGGAAATCCATTTTTCCTGATGAAGTTGCCCCTGCAAGCCCGCGATACGCATAAGCAGGACTAAGTTCGAACCATGCGTCCTGCGTCTCCGCGCGGAGGCAATCCATACTTTTCGAATAGCTGCACTTGCATTCGGCGACAATTCCGTTGGGCATTTCCATTTTCCACGTTATTCCTTCTTCCACCTCATCAAACTTTGACGGGTCAGACTTCGGCTCCTCTTTGGCGGTAACCGAAATCGGCTCTGTTCCTGTTGTGTATCGGACAGCCTGGATACAATAGATACCGACGTCCATGAGCGGCCCTCCGCCGGCGAGTTGGTGGTCGAGTCGCCATCCCTCAACCTGGCCAAGTCCGTTTTCTGCGATCACGCGTTTTATACTTCCGAACTCATTGGTGCGACCAAGCTCCATCATCTTTTGATTATATGGCTCAAAGTGCAATCGGTAACCAATTGAAAGCTGCACCCCGTTTCGTTCACATTCACGGATCATCTCATCACACTCCCGCGTCGTAAGTGCCATGGGTTTCTCACAGATGACATGCTTGCCGGCCCGCGCTGCCCTTATGACAAATTCATGATGAAGCGCGTTCGGCAGAACGACATAGACAATGTCTATTTCGGCGTTGCCGGCGATTTCATCGAAGGTGTCGTACAGGTAAATGTTTTCGGCATGCAAATCATGTTCGGCTTGCAAACGTTTCGCCTTTTCCACGGATCCCGTTACCAATCCGGTAAGGCGACAGTGGCGTGTATGCGCAAAAGCCGGGATTAATTCTTCCCGGGCATATTTTCCGATGCCAACAAGCGCGACACCGGCTTTTCTCGAGGATTCGTTCATAATTGCTGTCCTTGTAAAATAAAAGGAATTTGGGGAATGCACCGTAGTCAGACGACAAAAAAAGGTGCCCCTCGGCACCTTTCAACTGTCAATTAAAGAAAACTATCGCTCAGTTAATACCCCTCTTTGTCTTTGTGTTTCTTATCCTTTTCGTCCATTTCCTTTATCTTATTACCCTGAGCGTCGAACTTCACCCACTTCTTCTCGTTCCCGTTACTAAGTTCCACTTTATAAAAGGTCTCGCCATCTTTCTCCTTCTTGTAAGCTTCACCTACAGTCCAGCCGGTATAATCACCGCTCTGAAGTTGTTGCGAAACAAGTGCAGGAAGGTCAGCCTGTGAGATCTTGTCTTTTTCGGCATCTTGCTGATCCTGATACATGTCGCTCTGTTCAGTAGTCTGTTCGCGTGCGCTCGCCTGATCTGTGTCAGTCTCGGTAGGCGTTTGTTGGGCGCTTAGGCCGATTGCTCCACCACACAGAAAACATATTGCAACAAATAGCTTTTTCATAAAATCACATTTTTTAGTTGAACATTTGGTCTCCAGTAATGCATTCATTCTGAAGGACAGCTTATCAATTTACAATCTGATGCCGATACACCGCCAAATGGTGGCCGCTCATTTTTGTCGATGTGCGTGTATATACAGCGTTGTATTGCTTGCGGGCGTGATTTCGCCGGTTCCCCAGTCCACAACCTGAAGAATTGAATCCACGCCGGCTACCTCTTTTATACCTTGAATCTTACACGGCTGCTTACCGGTATCTTACTATCAGGAAAAGTTCCCCGTAAGGAGGTTTCTTGTGGATTAAAGCCGCGAACGATTGAACGTCCAAGCCCATGCGCCGCAGTGTATCCATTATATTCCTTAGCCTGATTCTGGTGTCCGGTTGCCGGGATCATGTGGTTCTCCAATACTCGGACGTGTCCGAGAGTCATATTATTTTTTTTGATGCGTTACCAGATTGGAACAGGGACTGGAATGCTGAGATCGTTCATCGGCTGGAAACCGGTCAGTTGACCGGCTACAGTCAGGAGAACACGCCGATGACGCCTGATTTTGTCAAACAGGCGCGCGAACTTACATCATATCCGCTGTTCGAGGACGGCATGACAGAGACGCGCATCGCTGAACCGGACGAGTTGGTGGGTGAATGGCAACCTGAAAGAGCCGGTTATATCAATTTGTTGTTCTTTAATAGTGACGCGGGGGAATATCAATTCTACGCTGCGGTCGCAATCGAAGATCTTGAAGATCTTCTTGATCGTGAGCTCTCGTTTTCCGAGGGCTACTCCCAGCTCTACTTTGAAGTATGATCGGTTGCGCATAGCAGACGCAAATTGTCGATTTTAAAGCGGCGATTGCAGATGCAATTACGCCGGTGATCGATCCCGGCCGTTCCTGCTCTTAAACTGGATCTGTTATTGTCCTAAACCCTGGTAAAAATGAGGGTTATGAAAAATACAATGCTAATTGGTGCACTCCTTTGCAGCACAATACTGGTGGCACAGCAGCCGCAGAAAGAGCGTGCCGGGTACGGAATGCGTCATGCGGATAACATGCGGAAGACACTTCAGCTTACAGACGAGCAACACACAAAAATCATGGAGATCCGGTCAAGCTACCGCAAACGCTTTGATGAACTCCGGAACGCGTCGGACAATGACACAAGGCGCGATGCTTTTCAGACCATTCGTAAGAAACGCGATGCTGAAATTAGCGCGGTGTTGACTGAAAC
>CBKWFZ010000249.1:0-5892 GCA_966673785.1 uncultured bacterium | reverse complement strand
GGCTACTTTATAGAAAGTACAATTCCTGAATACTGTATTACACTCAACTTGCATACGAAGGAACGTGCGGAACCCGTTCGCAAAAGTCGAGTTCTCAATCGTAAGTGAACCGATAGCACCGGTGCGGAAATCGATGCCGTCGCCGCCAGCGCCTTCAATACTGTGAATGTAACTGCCCTTCACAGTAATCGACCCATACGTGGTTCCTGATGCGTTGTTATAAATGAAGTTATTCGAATAGCCACTTATTTCACACTCATTGATGACAAGTGTAGTCAGGTTACAATTCGCCTGCGTGTTAAAGAATTGACTTGAGGTACCATCACTGCGCACGTCGAGATAATTCAGCTCTACTGTTGCGATGGTTTCACCGCAGGTAAACTGACCGAAGACCACCGGTTTGTCTACCGGATCAAAGCCGCTGATCTTCACCGATCTTTTTATCGGATATGAGCCCAGCTGGTATTCGCCGGGAAACAGCACGAACGAATCTCCATCGTCGGCGGCATCCAGTATGGCAACGATATCATCTTCGGGATAGATCGGCAACGCGTCACCCAGGTCAATCAGGGTAGTGACCACCTTCGTGCCCCGGGTTTTTTCATCGTTCTTTAATACGATGGTGTACTCGGTCTCCCCTGTCAGTCCTGTGACCACTGCAACACCCGCGGCTTTTTCATCGCCGGTAATCGCCCGTTCGGTACCCCCGGGGTTGATTATCACATGCGTAACTTCGCTGCCTGCCGGCCAACGGAGCGTGACTTCAGTTGCTTTGATATCACCATCTTCCGACGGCAGGAATATCTGCTCCGGTTCGGTGGTGATCGTCACGGCGACCCATTTGGAGTCGGCCACGCTGCTGGCACTTACTGTTTTTACGCGAATGGAGTACAGCGTCTCTCCGTCCAGGGTTTCCTGAACAGGAAGGTCATCGGCGGTTACTTCAAGAGTTCGGACAATGTTATTGAACTGCATATCGTCCTCGCTGATTTCCACGATGTAGTGGTCCGCGTCTTCGCGGGCGTCCCAGGTGAGTTCGACCGTAGTCTGGTTTCTTATACGGGCCTCGAGTCCGACGGGAGAGAACGCCCTGTCGAGGTCAAGTTCCTCAACGACGGGATCGACCTTGTCATCGCATCCGGCGAAAGCGAAACACAATGCCGCCGCAACGATGCCTTGATATATTCTGCTTTTCATAATCAGTTTCATTAAGAATTAATAGCCGTCATTATTGAGCATTCCATTGCTGCCATCGACAATTACCTGCCAGATCGGCCAGAACTGCTTATCATCGGGATCATTCAGATAGAGACTGTTGATCTTTGCCTCGTCGAGGTTGTTCCATGATTTTGAACTCCATCCTGCTCCTGGATCTGCCGTCTCACCACGGTTGAGACCATAGATCTCGAGTGATTCAAAGTCCGCAAACGCCTCTTTGGGAGAATCGACCGGGGGCATGTCATCACTCTTGTATCTGTAGTAAAGCGTCGTAGGTACGTCGGCGTAATCGCCGGCTCTCGCAACAAGATCATTCATTTTGCTTTTTGCTTCCTCCAGTTTGTCGCCGAGAAGGTTCCAGCGAATAAGGGCTTGCTTACGCTCCATCTCACCGCAGAATTCAAGCTTATGCTCCTCAACGATAGCATTGAACAGGCTCGCACCGCTTAGCGCGTCTACATAAGCATCGACTTTTGTTGCATGTTCCGATGCCGGGAAAGCGCGTTTGCGTATTTCTTTAAGATACGTTTTTGCCTTTCCCTCCTGTCCCAGCTGATAGGCGGCCTCGGCGGCAAGCATCAGGACCTCCGCATAGCGCATATACATCTTGTTTACACCGTCGTCGTTCGAAGACGTCACACGTCTGTTCATCCATTCGTACCGGTACTTTCCAAAATACCACGTATTAAGGTCGACCAGTTCCTGGCGGGAAATCGGTATGGTGGAAGAAATATTGCTTCCATAACGATATGGCACGCAGGTTACGTCTCTCCGGGTATCCATCTCATCGTAGTCGTAGTACATATACGGAAGTGGTCCTGCCTGACCACCGCGGTTGTTGCCGTTGGCATGATGCTGATCAATCGAGTTGTGGCGGACCGCAAACGTAAAGAGTACGCGTCCCCGGCCTTCCGAAAACGGGATCTCCCAAAGCGACTCACCCCCGGCAGCTACCACATCCTGATTGTATTTGCGCCATAATTGTTCGAAAGAAGATTCCAAATGCACGGTATTGCTTTCGATCACATCCTCACACTCGTCAAGTGCAATCTGGTATAACTGCTGTTCTGTAAAATCGGCGAGCTGGCCTTTGCGAATTTGTCCGTCAGGGTATCTTGAAAATCCCGCAGCGGTCAATGCAATTCTTGCCCGTAATCCTTTTACGAATGCCTTACTCACATGCTCAACTGTGCTCGTCGCCTGAGTTTCATTCGGCCATGGGGCCAGCGTAGCCGCTTCTTCCAGATCTTTCAGCAATTGATTGTATATCTCGTCGCGGCTGGTTCTGGGAAGGTAGAGCGTTTCACCGGTGATGGGCTCGAAACGTGCGGGGACATCGCCCCATGCCTTGAGCAAATCCGCATAATACACTGCGCGGAATGTTAGCGCCTCGCCGAGCAATTGTCCCATGTCGGTTCCAGGCTGCGGATCGCCGAATGTCCGCAATCCCCGGATGCTGAGGTTTGCGCGTTCTATGCCCTGATACATCATCACGAATGCATTGTCGGGCGCCCCAGTCCCACCGTTGACGGTGTTCATGTTGGTATTGTTCGGCTGTGTATTGTAAACACAAAGATCCGCATTGGCGCCGGCAGATTGCGATGAATTATACCACTCCGTATCTGTATTCATTCCATACCATGGAATAAAGCGGCCGCGATACGAGTTAGTCTCTGCCATGGGTACCAGGATACCATCGACAGCAGCCTTTGCCATCGCATAATTGGAAAAGATGATGGACTCATCGAGCGATGACTTGCTCGGAGCCTCGAAGTAGTCGTCACACGAGGCGAACACGATGGCCAGTAAGACGACTGAATATCTCATTAAGCTATTGACTTTCATACGCGATCAAAAGTTAAAATTCAAACCGAACACTATCTGTCTGCTCCTCGGGTACGCTGAGTAGTCGACACCCGGCGTGTATGGCGTTCTTCTCCGGGTGGATACCTCAGGGTCGAAGCCTGTGTAGCTGGACGAGACAAAAACATTATAACCCGTTGCATAGAACCTCAGGTTTTTGATCCTGGCTCGTGAGGTGAGCGATGAGGGCACAGAATACCCCAGCGTCAGTGTATTCAGGCGCAGGAACGACCCGTCCTCAACGGCCCAGTCACTCAAAATAAAACGGCTCATGTATGGCGACCACATGGTCGTATTCGCGTTCATTGCTTCGAGTGTAGCGGGATCTGTCACGAGCTGACCTGATTCCTCATCGAGGTTGGTCCAGCGCGAACCGTCGCCCATCATGTCATAAAGATTTCTGTACTGCGTATTCGGCGTGGCTGTGGTGAATTCAATCTTGTTGGCGTTGTAAACCTTATTGCCGTAGCTCCAGTTGAAGTTAGCCGTGAGATCAAAGCCATACGCATAACCACTCAATGTAAATCCACCCGTATGTTTGGGCAGGGCGTTTCCGATAACAGTCATGTCGAGCTGATTGATGATCCCGTCCGGTACTCCTTCAGGCCCACTGATGTCCTTAAGTTTCATCATGCCGGGTGCGATCGTGTTATTGCCAAAACCAACATAGCTGCTGGCGTCAACTACGCCACCTTTAAGGATCCACTGTTCGGTGTTGCTGTCATATCCTTCAAAATCCGACACTTCATACCGGCCATCGCTGATGAATCCCACCATGTTGCCCAACGGCTGACCTGGTGTTACTTCAAAGTCATACGGTATCTGTGTCGAAGCCCAGTTGCTGGTTCCGCGTACATAGTCCATTACGCCTAGTGATACTACCTTGTTCCGGTTGAAACTGATATTTCCACTGATGTTGAGTCCGTATTTCTCTTCATCGATAACGGCATACGCAAGTGAGAACTCGAGACCTTTGTTCTCAGTTTCGCCCATGTTGCGATATTGGTTGGCGTAACCGGTACCCGGAGTAGGGAAAAGAATGAGAAGATCCTTCGTGTTATTCTTGTAAAGCTCGATCGTACCGGTAACCCGGTTTTGAAGCAGTCCAAAATCAAGACCGACATTCCGTGTGATGGTGGTCTCCCACTTCAGGTCGGGATTGGCCATGGTGTTGGACGGTCCCCAAAAACTGACCACGTTGTTAATCCAGGTCGTACTGCGTGACTCGAAGAACTGGAAAGTCTGACCGGTAGGGATATTGTTGTTTCCCGCTTCACCATAGCTGCCGCGAAGCTTCAGTAGATTCAGCCAGTTCGACGTGCCGGTCATGAAGTCCTCTTCGGAGATCTTCCAGCCTGCAGACACGGAGGGAAAATATCCCCAGATGTTGTCGCCACGGAATCTGCTGGAACCGTCAGCACGGTACACGCCTTCCAGGAAGTACCGGCCTTTATAGCTATAGTTTGCGCGGCCAAAAAACGAGAGTAGTTTGTCGTCGGGGCTGTAAAAATATTCCGGCGGAAGTTGTTTTGCGTCCGGATCGGGATTGACCATTGTCGTGAGCTTGAACGCCTGATCCGAATTGAAGAACTCAGGAAGACCGTGAACTTCGGACGTTATTGAACGCGCATCGCGGGTTAGTAACTCCTGCCCTACAAGGATGTTAAGTTTGTGGTCGTCGTTGAATAGTTTTTTGAAATCGTAACTGAGCGTGTTCGTGCTTCTCAGGCGGACATCCTTTCTGTCGGCCAGGACGACTGCGGGGAGATTTTGGTTAGGGCCCGAGGGACGGTTTCTCACAAAATATGTTGTCAAACCATAAAAGCGGTAATCCTGGTTATCATAGGTGTCCATACCGCCCTCAATCCGCAGCTGAAGGTCGTCGATTATCTTCCAGCTAAAGCTGCCGCCAAGGTTATAGTTTCGACGTTCCTGGTTACGATTGTTATCAAGTGTAGCCCTTATCGGATTGACGAGATCGCCTGCCGTTTGTTCATCCGTGTTTGAAAGATTGGTGCTGGATATGCCTGGTATCGGAAGCGGTACGTAACCAATCGCATGCTTTAAGCGCGAGTCGGCGGACGAAACTTCATTCTGTTCATTCGCGCCGCCACCTGTGATTTCTGTGTTACTGTACCTGACCGAAAAACCAAGGTCGATTTTGTCATTCGGTTTATTGTTCAGCTTCAACGTAATGTTATCGCGAACAAAGTCGGAATTGATCATGATCGCTTTTTCCTGGAAGCGCGCGTAGTTTACAGAATAGGTAAACTTATCACTGCCACCGCGAACGCTCAGGTCGTGACTGAATACCTTTCCCGTCCGCCCATATACCTGGCGTTGCCAATCATTGGCCCGCTGGCCGTTGAAGAGATCGCGGTCCTGGTACAAACCAAAGTAGTCCTCATACGTCTCTGGCTCATCCTCAAGCAACGCGTACTCATACTGCCACTTCACATAGTCCTCAGGCGAAAGCACGTCCATTGTCTTGGCGATCCGCTTGAAGCCAGTGAAAGCGTTGTAGCTCACATTTACTCTGCCGTCGGGCGTGCCACCTTTGGTAGTGATCAACACCACGCCATTCGCGCCGCGTGAGCCGTAGATTGCCGTTGAAGAAGCATCCTTCAGAATACTGATCGACTCGATGTCACTGGGCGAAATATCGGAGATGCTATTGATGGGGAATCCGTCCACAATATATAGAGGAGAGTTGTCCTGCGAGATTGATGTACCGCCGCGTACGCGAATCCGTATTTCCGCATCAGGCGATCCTTCGGTAGACGTTACCTGAACTCCCGCCATGCGGCCGGT
>CBKWFZ010000248.1:0-5898 GCA_966673785.1 uncultured bacterium | reverse complement strand
ACGGCGCCCACTTCGCAGAAAGTTCGATGCCGCGCTGATCTGTTTCTCCGGCGTTGATAAAATATTCTGCACCGTCCTCTACCCGTTGAATGACAATCGTGTTTTTCAAATCAAAATCGTAGGCGGTGACGTCAACGTTGAACTTCGCATAGTTAGCACGAAATCCAATCTCTTTATTGACTCCTGATTCTGCTTCCAGGTTGTTATTGAACACCTCGGTGGAAGGCCTGACTTCGGCAAGTGTCGGGGGCGAAAAGCCACGGGACAAACTCGCGAAGGCCGACACGTAAGCATTCAATTTTTTTAGCAGCGCAATACGCGGTGAAAACTCCGACGCAAAGGTCAGCGACCGCTTATCCGATTCGGGAAATACACGATTGAATTCATAACGCAGCAGGTTCAGGCTTGCCCCTGCTGTAAACGCGAAGCCGAATGGCAATGCAAACTCCGACTGGAGAAAGATCAACCCCTGCTTCGATTGAAGGTCGTCTGTAAACGTCTTTGGACCCCTGGTACCCGACAGATTCTGATAGACGTGAAAGGGCGAATAGAAGAGTTGCGCCTCCACGCCAAATGTTACGGTACCGTGGCGATTGTCTTCTCCGAAAGCATACTGGTTCTCGACACGTGCCCCGACATTCGTTTCAAACCGTTCTTCGACGTTGCGAATGGAGAAGTTGCGAAAATCCGTGTACGAGCCAAAAACACCCGCCCGCGTATACCAGTTTTCATTCCATGAATGATCAACGGTCAGGCCGGTGTACGTGCTCTTGTTTCTAACGGAAGCGTCTTGTTCTACCGCGCCGGGGTTTGGCCCCGCGGCTGGTCTCGCGCTCTCCGGATTGCTTTCAAATTCCGATTCGGTTAGTCCGCCAGGCGTTTGATAAAAAACGTCTGTGTGAAAAAGCGTCAACGCGAGAAATGTTTTCCGGCTCAGGGGAAAAGTCCAGTCCGTGTTAATGGCATCCCGCTGCATCGCCGTGTGTTCGCGATCGCCGTCGAAGGTCTGCCGGGCATAGCTGAAAGAACCGCGTGCCGCGCTGTGGTCAAGTTGGGCGCCAATCTGATAGCGTCTCAGTCCATAGCTGCCGACAAGCGCCGAAGCGTTGGCTCCGGTCGCGTCAACCTTACGACTCTTGAACAGGACGACTCCACCGGTTCCCGCGCCGTAGAGACTGCTTCCCGGCCCTTTAATGATTTCCATACTTCCGACTCCGGCGATGTCCAGGAGATTGAGGTATGTGTTTCCTCCACCATCTGTAAGGGGAAGACCCTTCCAGTATATTTTTACATTCCTTACACCGAAAGGCGAGCGAATCAGGCTGCCGCGAATCGAAAGACGGTAACTTCCGGGAGAACGCTCCTCCATCCTCACACCGGATACCATGTTCACCGCCGGCAATAACGACGCATTGTTAAATCTGTTCAGCGCTTTTTCGTTGACCAGATCGGCAGAGACAGGTACTTCAAGGAGAGTCCGGTCATAACGGAACGCTTCGACGCGCACTTCTTCGAGGACGCGGGTTGTGTCCTGAGCCATCGTTTCGGCGCCAAAAAGTATCGTCACTGTTGCGATCAATACCTTCAACCAACTACTTTGTGAATTATTTAGCTGGCATACAGCGAGTTTTACAGCACAGGTCATTAGTATCTCACTTATTTTCCGCATCTTGTCCGCTTGAACTTAACCAATCATTTCAAGGTTATGTAGGAAAGCGCTAAAAGCTAGCGATCAAGTAACTATAAAACTAACAACAATGGGACGACCTCCTGTACTACCAAAAAAGAAAAAAGACGGGTTTTGGTTTGAAGTGCGAAACAAGGGTGCTAAAACTGGTATGATCCTCATACGCGATAGCCACGAAGCCATGATGCAAGCGGCCAGGATGTATCAGAACACGAAAGACGTGATCATCCTCGGTGAACACAGGAACGGAAAGAAAGTGGAAGAATCGAAATCGAAAAAGGAAAAAATATAGGCAGGACCGGCGACTTCGCCGGTTTTTTATTTTCTAAACGCGCTGATCGCCGACTCAACATCGCATGCGGCGGGAAAAAACGAAACAATTTTCAACAGAACACGATCCACCAGGGTATCGGGGCAGGATGCGCCACTGGTGAGAACGATACGCAGGGGCCGGCGATCGGGCAGGAATCCACGGGTAACCGTTTTTGCTTTCTGCTGGTATAGATAGTGGTGAATTTCGTCGTCCGACCTGATCTCCCGCTCTGAATTGATAAAATACGTCGGAAATTTCTTTTCGCACAACTCCACGATGTGAGACGTGTTGGAGCTATTGTAGCCGCCTACTACGATTGCAAGATCAGCCTCCATATTCAATAGCTCATACGTTGCATCCTGATTGTCATTCGTCGCGTAACAAAGTGTGTCGCGCGTATCGGCGAAATGGTTCTTCAGATCTTCGCTTCCATACAGGTCGCTCATTACGGACTTTAGATAGTCAGCGATGGCCTGGGTTTCCGTGGCCAGCATCGTGGTTTGATTCACGACACCTACGCGTTGGAGATCGCGGGCCACGTCAAAACCACGGGAAAACTTTCCTTCAAACTCGTGTTCGAATTCCTGCTGAGTTCCCTGTCCGGTCACATACCGGGCAAGCCGTTTCGTATCTTCCATATCCCGAACAACGATCGCGCGGGTGTAACCGGAACTATGACTGAAAGTTGCACGTGTCTCTTCATGTTTCGGCTTTCCATGAATGACCACCGTATAATTTTCACTGCCGAGTTTTTGCGAGCGGTTCCAGACCTTTTCTACGAAAGGGCAGGTTGTATTATATTTCTGAACGTCAATTCCGAGGTCCAGCAATTTATTTTCGATTTCTACAGTCGTGCCGAAAGCAGGAATGATCACGATGTCTTCGGGGCTTAGCTCCTCCCAGGGGATCAGCTGCGAGCCGTCGGTATCCATCAGGAATGAGATACCACGACTTTCAAGGTCAGCATTGACCTCCTGGTTATGAATCATCTGGCTGAGCAGAAAAACGCGCTTACCATTTGCTTCCTCAAGCGCTCGGTAGCTTATCTCAATCGCGTTTTCAACGCCGTAACAAAATCCGAAGTGCCGGGCGATGAGAAACTGCACGGGTCCGAAATCAAGAATGGACGGTGAAAAATCCTGCTTTCGAAGATCCTTCAGCCTCCGGGATTCTTTCACGCGGCCGGTGATCGCAGACCGGTAGTAAGCAGGGATATCGAATTTTTTGATAACAGTTCTTTTATGGCACTAACCGCAAAGGTAGTGGAAAAGTTTTCTAAAACGAGGAGCGGCCCGGGTCTGTAAACCCGGGCCTATCCGGCTTTGTGCCTTGTGTCTGTTAAGCTGCTTTGGAAAGTTCGTCTTCTTTTATTTTGTTAATCCTGATCTCCTTTTTTTCGAGATCGAACCATTTTACTTCAACAAAGTTGTTCTTAATGTACTTTAGCACTTCCATCACTTTGCCGTCAATCTTGCTGCGAACACGTTCGCCCTTTCTAAACAGTCTCCTCATAGAACATTTTTTGTTTTATAATCTGAATGCATAATTGAACTCTCGCGGGAAATCCTCATAGGTTCCGGAGAGTGTAACCAATTCACCTGACTTCGTCTTTTTCAAAATATCGGTAACGTCTTTTACGGATTTGACGGGGATGTCATTCACTTTGGTGATGATAAAGCCTTCACGCATTTCCGTGTAACGTGCAATCCGACCGTTGCCGAGACTGGCCACCCGGACGCCGTTAGTAATATCGAGTTTTTTGAGCAATTTTGCATCAACCTCCTCCAAATCTATTCCCAGTGCGGCGATGCCTGCTTTTTCTTCAGGCTTGATCACGCCCGTTTCACCCCCACGCCCAGTCAGTACTATCGGGAATGAAAGCTCTTTACCTTTTCTGTTTACAACAACATTGACCTTATCGCCAGGGCGACGCAGACCGATATACTCTGTCAGCGCGGTGCTTGTGCGAATCGGAGTTTCATCGATGCGAACAACAACATCGCCTTCTTTGATGCCGGCTTCCCTGGCAGCGCTGTTTTCAGCGAATCCGGATACGTAAGCTCCATTCTGGACTGACAGATCAAATTCTCTTGCCAGCTCACTGTTCACGTTTCCGATGCTGACGCCCAACCATCCACGTTGTACGGCGCCAAACTTGATCAGATCTTCCACAACTTTGCTCACGATATTCGAAGGGACAGCGAACCCATACCCCGCATAAGAACCGGTATTGCTGGCTATGGCTGTATTTATACCAAGCAGACCACCGTTAAGTTCAACGAGCGCTCCACCACTGTTACCGGGATTTATCGCGGCATCTGTTTGAATAAACGATTCAATTGCGGTACGTCCGCCTTCACTTTCGCGGCCAAGGATATTAATATTTCTACCCTTTGCGCTTATAATTCCAGCCGTTACCGTTGAGTTGAGGTTGAAGGGGTTACCCACTGCAAGCACCCATTCGCCCACTTTTGCCTTGTCAGAATCAACGAACGAGAGGTAAGGCAAACCCTTCTGCGATATCTTTACCAGCGCCAGATCGGTATCGGGATCGGTACCAATCACGTCCGCTTTGAAACTTCTGTTATCATAAAGCGTAACTTCAACAACGTCGGCATCCTGAACTACGTGATTGTTCGTCACTATATATCCGTTCTCATTAATGATCACTCCTGATCCTGAGCTTTGTGCCGGGCCCTGGGGAATGCGCGGTCCGAAAAAGTCGCGGAAAGGATCAGAATAGCCAGGGGTTTGCTGAGCTCCTACCTGTTGTGTCGAACGTATGTGCACAACGGCCGGCATTACCTTTTCAGCTGCGGTTGTGAAGTCCAGCGGAACGACGTTTCCGTTTTCGTCAACCCGGTAGGCGACTTTCGAAGCCGGCATCCCGGACAGATATTCCAGTTTCACTGCCGGATCTTCATTCTTATCATCAAAATATTTAATGGCCGTAATCGTGCTTGCACTACCAAGCACAGCGGCAAAAAACAGGGACACAAATCTCTTCATAGTTTTTCCTTTTGTTTTCTCAGTTCTTTTTTTTGCGATGCAAAAATTGGGCAGATCTGCCAAAGACGAAATTTTGTCAGTTTATAAAGCCCATTTGCCAACGCCTGCTGTCAGTCTTGACTCTCTAACGATAATTACGAAATGTTTCGGATTTAAGTTCTGAAATTTTATTTGTACGGCTGATTAATTTATACCGGGGCGTATTGTAAACAACGTGTTCTCATTTGAATGTCATCTCAAAATTGGCACTACCTTGCGGCACGAAATGCATCAATGGAAGTAAACGGCAAAATCACACTCAAAAAAGGAAAGGCATTTTCCATTGAAAGATACCATCCATGGATCTTTTCCGGCGCCATCGGTAACAGGGAAGGAACCATTGGTGACGGCAGCTGGGTGGAAGTTGCCGATCATTCGGGTAAGACTCTTGGATTTGGCCATTATCAGGATGGCAGTATCGCTGTGCGGGTGCTCTCTTTCGGAAGTCAGAAACCGGGTCCAACGTTCTACCATGAGCGTCTGGTCCGGGCGTTGTCAGTCAGGCAAAGCGCCGGACTTCCCTCGACGGCCACCAACGCATTCCGATTGGTTCATGCCGAGGGCGACGGCCTCCCGGGACTGATCATTGATATTTATGACACCGTTGCTGTCATTCAGGCGCATTCGGTCGGGATGCACCACGATCGGGTTGAAGTTTCAGAAGCCACCAAGGCAGTGCTCGGATCCCCCTGTACAGCTGTTTATTACCGGAATCAACTTTCGCTTCCCGGAAAACAGCGACCTGATTTTCCCGACGAATACCTGTATGGTGAATCCGATGTTCCATGCGAGATCCGTGAGTACGACAGCAGGTTCCTGGTTGATTGGGTGAGTGGTCAAAAGACGGGCT